>JAUCPW010000025.1 GCA_030373045.1 Candidatus Fermentibacter sp. | reverse complement strand
TTCGGAACTCGTCGGCAGCGTCAGATGTGTATAAGAGACAGCCCCGGGGGAGCCGGCAGTACGCTCCGGGCCCTCTCGCAATCCGCATGGCTCCCGTCTGAGGAAGTACGCCAAGGTCCTCTCGCGGCTTGCCGATCCGGTCGATCGGATCTGGGCAAGCCACTGCCGGACCAGCTTGTTCCTGCGGACGCAGGAACAAGCGGGAGGGAACTGGTCCCTGCCGCGAGGCGTTGCTATAATTGTCCAGTCACATCGTGGAATGATTTGGGGCGTATTGCAACCACGTTAAAAAAAGTGCTAAAAGGCCGTAGATCCAGCCTGTGACCGCCCCTCACGGGCGGTTTTTGTTTTCCGACGGAGAGGTGCATGATGCGAAAGCTGTTCACCAGCGAATCCGTGGCCGACGGTCATCCCGACAAGATCTGCGACCAGATCTCCGATGCGGTTCTGGATGCTCATCTCGCCGAGGACCCCAACGCCCACGTCGCCTGCGAGACCCTGGTCACCACCGACTTCTGCCTGCTGGCCGGGGAGGTCAAGAGCACCGTCGAGGTCGACTACGAGGCCGTCGCCCAGGGAGTCATCAGGGACATAGGCTACTGCATCCCAGACATAGGGTTCAAGTACGACAGGAACACCTACGAGATCCACATCCACTCCCAGTCTCCCGACATCGACCACGGAGTCGTCTCGAACCGCGGGGCCGGCGACCAGGGCCTGATGTTCGGCTTCGCGTGCGACGAGACCGAAGCCCTGATGCCGTTCCCGCTCCAGCTCGCGCACCGCCTGCTCGAGCGGCTCTCGGTCGTCAGGAGGGACGGCACGCTCCCGTGGGCCCGCCCCGACGCCAAGAGCCAGATAACGGTGCTCTACGACGAGAACCGTCCCGTGGAGATAGCCGAGATACTGATGTCGGTGCACCATGCCCCCGAGGCGGACAACGCCTCGATGAAGAGCGACGTGCTCGCCCGCGTGGTGAAGCCCGTCCTCGACTGCATGAAGCCCTCGGTGCCCTGGAACAGCTCGAACTTCCTCTACAATCCTTCGGGCCGCTTCGCCATAGGGGGCCCCAACGGCGACACCGGGCTGACCGGGCGCAAGATCATCGTCGACTCCTACGGCGGTGCCGGCAGGCATGGCGGCGGCTGCTTCTCGGGCAAGGACTCGACCAAGGTCGACAGGTCCGCCGCCTACATGGCCAGGTACATCGCCAAGAACCTGGTGGCGGCCGGCGTGGCCGACCGCTGCGAGATCCAGCTCGCCTACGCCATCGGCAAGCCGGAGCCCGTGTCCGTCCGCCTCGACACCTTCGGCACCGAGAAGTTCTGCGACCAGGCGAAGGTCGTGGAACTCGTCAGGGGTATATTCCCCCTGGAGCCCTATGACATCATCGACCATCTCGGGCTCAGGCGGCCCATCTTCAGGAAGACTGCCTCCTACGGGCACTTCGGCAGGATTCCCGGAGATGACGGATCCTTCTCCTGGGAGAGGACCGACAAGGCCGACGAGATACGCAGGGAGCTGAAGCTGTAGACCCGGCGGAGGACTGCCTCGCCCGGGGATGGGGGGAGCGGTGCCCCACGCGATTCTGACGGCCATGCTGCTGGCATCGGGCAACCCCGGGCTGGACAGCCTGGGCGCCCGGCTCGAAGAGACCAGGATACGCGCGGCGGACCTGGAAGCCCAGCATGCCGCCGTCTCCGACATCCTCGTGGCCATCCACGAGAACCTCCTGGCCGCCAGGGCATTCTATGCGGGGCTGGAACAGCAGGAGGCCCTGCTGCTGGGCGACCTCGAGGTGATCGACTCCCGATGCGCCGCGGGGGAGTCGCTCCAGGCCGCTCTCTCGGGCAGCCTCTCCGAGTACCTTGTCTATGTCTACTCGCACAGGAGCCTGCTAGGCTCCGAGGCCCTCTTCTGTCGCGGGGGGCTCTCCCGGGTGCTCAGGCGCGAGGCCTACCTCGAGTTCCTGGCCCGCAGGGCGGCCGAGGAGCAGATCCTGATCGGCATGGAGACGGATTCCCTTTCGAGGTACAGGGACTCTCTCCGTCTCGCCCAGACCGAGATCGCATCGCTCAGGAGGCAGATGGACGAGATCCAGGAGAGGATCGTGTCCGAAGAGGGCAGGCAGGCCATGCTCAGGCTCCAGCTCGGCAGCGAGCTGGCCCGCGCCAGGGACTCCTCGGCGGCGCTCGAACTCGAGAGGGAGAGGGTCTCGTCCCTCGTGAGCGACCTCAGGGCCGCGAGCTCCACGGTGTCGGCGACACTGGGCCTCGTCCAGCCATCCGCCGAGAGCGTGATAGGGAACTCGGCCGGCTCCCTCCCGTGGCCCGCCGACGGCGAGGTGGTCCGCCGCTTCGGCCTCGAGGTCCACCCCGTCTACGGCACGGAGACCACGAGCAACGGCATAAGCGTGGCGACCCCGCCGGCATGCGACGTGAACGCCGTATCCGGCGGGATGGTGCTGTACGCCCGCGAGTTCCCCAGCCTGGGCCGGATGGTGATCGTCGACCATCTCGACGGCTACTACACCATCTATGCCGATCTGGGAGACCTGGACGTGGAATGCGGCGACAACGTGGACGGAGGGCAGCGCCTCGGCCGGGCAGGCTCCCTTTCCGACGGGAGGGCCGGCTACTACTTCGAGATCAGGGCCGGCGGCCAGCCCGTCGACCCCGAAGGATACCTCCAGTGACGGGGATACTGGGCCGGAGGAGCCCCGACCCCATCCTGGGGCACGACGACGTCGAGGAGGTCCTCCAGGCGGCCCTGTCCTCCGGCAGGCTGGCTCAT
Source organism: Candidatus Fermentibacter sp. (assembly GCA_030373045.1). Taxonomy (NCBI): domain Bacteria; kingdom Pseudomonadati; phylum Candidatus Fermentibacterota; class Candidatus Fermentibacteria; order Candidatus Fermentibacterales; family Candidatus Fermentibacteraceae; genus Candidatus Fermentibacter; species Candidatus Fermentibacter sp. Next base: position 69,557 of record JAUCPW010000025.1, on the reverse strand, counting down.
GCATATCTCTTCGCCGGACCCAGGGGCACCGGCAGGTTCTCCACCGCGCTGGTCCTGGCCGCGTCGTTCATGTGCAGGAATTCCCGGACGGGCTGGTGCGGCGGGTGCGGCGACTGCCGGAGGATCATGAAGCTCCAGCACCCGGATGTGAGGATCACGTTCCCGGTGCTGGGGGCCACGAAGCCGGAGGAGATCGCCGACCTCATCTCGAAGAGGTCGGGCGACGGCACGACACGGCTTGCAGTGCCGGGCAACTCCGCGATCGTGATAGACGCCGTCAGGGAGATACAGGCCCGCATGGCACTGAAGCCCTACGAAGGCAAGGGGCGCGTCGAGATCCTGCTCGACGTCGACAGGATGAGGCAGGAAGCCTCCAACGCCCTGCTCAAGTCCCTCGAGGAGCCGCCACCCGAAACCCTCCTGATCCTGACCGCGGAGAGGGTTTCAGGGGTGATCCCCACCGTCCGTTCGCGTGCCCATCTCGTGAGATTCGGCCGCGTCCCCGCGGAGACGGTGGCCCGCATCCTCGTGGAGCGCGCCGGGACAACCCCTGCCGAAGCCTCCCGCGCGGCCGCCATGGCCGACGGCAGCGTGGGCGATGCGCTCTCTCTGGCGAAGGAGGGCCCGGTGCTGCCTTCCGTGGTCGAGCGGGGGCTCGAGCTGCTCTCCCTCGCGGAGCCGTCGGGCATCATCCCGGCCGTCCGGGTGATGGCCAAGGCGCTGGGCGTCCCCGGGAGCACGAGCCTGTGCGCCGGGATGTCCGCCATCCTCCACGACCTGCGGAGGCTCGCCGTGGGCAGCCCTGCAGTCTTCTCGACCCCGGACGACCTGCCCCGGGGGTGCGGCTGGCCGGCCGACTCCCTCGGGAAGGCGGTCGAAGCATTCCAGGTGTGCGAGGCCCGGATCAGGGCCAACGTCAATCCGGCCGCGGCGCTCATCGCGGCCTTCACGGGAGCCTGGCACGTGCTGAGCTCGAGCGATGCGAAGCGAGGTGAGGTGCATTGATCACAGAGGCCTTCGAGGGGGCCCGCGAACCCGGGAGGGATACGGAGGCATGTCCCGCGGGCGCCGTCGCCCAGGGAGAGCTCCTGGAGGTTGCATTCCGTGCCAGGAGGCTGGGGCTGTTCTCGAATCCCGGGCTCCCGGTCGACGCGGGTTCGCTGGTCGTGGTCTCGCTCGAGAGGGGCGAGGACCTCGGGCGGGTGGTTGCCAAGTACCGCACCGGGGAGCCGTCCCCCGGCGAACCGATGGGATCCTTCATTCGCGTGGCCGACGCATCCGATCTGGAGAGGGCCGCGGCGAACACGGAGTTCGAGGCCAGGGTGATGGCGTTCTGCCGCGAGAGGGTGAAGAACCGCAGGCTGGACATGAAGCTCACGGGATGCGAGTCCCAGCTCGACCGGAGGAAGATCAGGGTCTACTTCACTGCGGAGCAGCGCACCGACTTCCGGGCGCTGGTCAGGGATCTGGCCGCCGAGTTCAGGGCCAGGATCGAGATGAGGCAGATCGGTGTGCGCGACGAGGCCCGGCACCGCGACGGGGTGGGGATATGCGGCCTCAGGCTGTGCTGCGCATCATTCCTCAGGGAGTTCACCTCCGTCACCCTCAAGTCGGTGAGGGAGCAGAACCTGGCTCCCAATCCCAGCAAGGTGTCCGGGTCGTGCAGCAGGCTGATGTGCTGCCTGGCGTACGAGACCGACTTCTATCGCAAGGCCGGCCGGCTCTTCCCGGAGATCGGATCGAGGCACGTGCTCGACGGGAGGAACGCGGCGGTCCAGGCCTGTGACATATTCCACGACAGGATAGTGCTCGCCTGGGAGGAGGGGGGGTCGGAGACCCTCGACATAGCGGAGTTCCACCGCAGGAGGAGCAAGGGAAGACCCCGCAGGCCGGGGGAGGCGGGGGACGACTCCCCGGACCAGCCTGCGCGGGATGACGAAAACAAGGAACCCCGCGGGAGAACCTGATGGACACCAGATATCTCGTCACCAGCGCGCTGCCCTATGCGAACGGACCGCTTCACCTCGGCCACCTGGCGGGAGCCTACCTCCCTGCCGACATCTATGTGCGGTTCCTCCGGATGTGCGGCGAGGACGTCATCTATGTTTGCGGCACCGACGAGCACGGCGTGCCCATCACGATCACCGCCGAGAAGCAGGGCAGGACGCCCCGCGAGGTGGTGGACGAGTACCACGCGACCATACGCAGGGAGTTCGAGGCCTTCGGGATCTCCTTCGACAACTTCTCGCGCACGTCCCTGCCGTCCCACGCCGAATTCGCCAGGGGAGTCTTCCTCGATCTGCTCGGAAAGGGCCTCATAGCCGAGAGGACGATGAAGCAGCTCCACTGCCCGCGATGCTCCAGGTTCCTGCCGGACCGCTACGTGAACGGCACCTGTCCGAAGTGCGGAGCTCCCGGGGCCAGGGGAGACCTGTGCGAATCCTGCGGGAGCTGGCTCGAGGCGCTGGAGCTGAAGGCTCCATCGTGCAGCATCTGCGGTTCGGAACCCTCCCCGCGCGACACGACGCACTGGTTCCTGCGGCTGGACGCCTTCCAGGACTGGCTCCGGGAATGGCTCCCCTCCCGCGAGGGCTGGCGGGACAACGTGCTCAACTACTGCAGGGGCTGGCTGGACGAGGGGCTCCAGGAGCGCGCCATCACCAGGGACATCGACTGGGGGGTCCCCGTGCCGCTGGACGCCGCGTCGGGCAAGGTGCTCTACGTCTGGTTCGAGGCCCTGCTGGGCTATGTCAGCAGCACGCGCGAGCTCTTCGAGAAGCGGGGCGATCCCGGCGCCTGGGAGAAGTGGTGGAAGGATCCCGGCACCAGGCTCGTGCACTTCATCGGCAAGGACAACATCGTCTTCCATGCCATCATAGAGCCGGCGATCCTCCGCGGCCTGGGCGGCTTCGTCCTGCCCTGGAACATCCCGGCGAACGAGTTCCTGAACATCTCGGGCCAGAAGCAGTCCACGAGCCGCGGCACCGCCGTGTGGATGGGCGAGTATCTCGAGAGGTTCCAGCCCGATCCCATGAGATACACGCTCTCGATCAACGCCCCCGAGGGCAGGGACGCCGACTTCACCTGGGCCGAGTTCAGGGTGAGGAACAACGAGCTGGCCGACGTGCTGGGCAACTTCGTCAACCGCACCGTGAGCTTCGCGTTCCGCGAGTTCGGCGGGCTCGTGCCCGCCTGCGGCGAACCCGGAGAGAGGGAGAAGGCGCTCGCCGACATGGCCCTGCAGGCCGGTGCCTCCATCCGCGGCCTCCTCTCCACCTTCAGGTTCAAGGCGGCCTGCGCCGAGGCGATGGCCCTGGCCCGCGAGGGGAACAGGTACTTCGACTCCTCTGAGCCCTGGAGGACCGCCCGCACCTCGCGCGAGGAATGCGCCCGGACGATCCGCCATTCGCTGGAATTCATCGACTGGCTCAGGCTCGTCTTCTCCCCGTTCCTGCCGTTCTCCTGCGAGAGGATCGCCGGGATGCTGGGAGGCGGCAGGGAGAACCGCTGGGACGCCATCGGCAGGCCGTCCCTCGTCGAAGGAACCAGGCTGGGGCAGCCCGTGATCCTCTTCGAGAAGCTGGAAGAGGGATTCGACGGCTCCGCCGCGCCCGGGAAGCCCGCCGCTTCCGTCCCGCCGGGGGTGAAGGGGGAGGATGATGCGAAGGCTCCCGCCGTGGAACCGGAGGCTCCGGCGAGGATATCCTTCGACGAGTTCAGGAAGCTCGACCTGCGCGTCGGGAGGATCATCTCCGCCGAGCCCGTGCCGAAGGCCGACAAGCTGCTGGCGATGAAGGTCGACCTCGGTGAGCCGGAACCCAGGTCCATCGTGGCCGGGCTCAGGCAGTGGTACGAGCCGGACGCCCTTGCGGGAAGGCTGGTCGTGGTCGTGTCGAACCTGGAACCGGCCCGGATCAGGGGGGTTCAGAGCGACGGGATGATACTCGCATCGGACGGCGGGTCGGGGGTGTTCGTCCTGGGCCCCGACCCTTCGGCCCGTCCCGGCGACAAGGTTCGATAGGAAGCGAAGGGAGACAGTCATGCCGTTGAGCTTTGGCCAGATAGACCCGGGATTCCTGCTCGTCATCGGGGCGATGATCCTCGGGCTCATCGCGGGTGGAGCGGTCCAGAGAACCTTTTCGCGCTACAGCAAGGTGGGCACGAGGCTCGGCATGACCGGCGAGCAGATGGCCCGCAGGATCCTCGACAACTATGGCCTCACGAACGTGGCCGTCGAGCGGGTGGCAGGCAACCTCACGGACCACTTCGACCCCAGGAGCAACGTCCTGAGGCTGTCCGACCCCGTCTACGGCAGCGCCTCCGTCGCCGCCCTCGGAGTGGCAGCGCACGAGGCCGGGCACGCCGTGCAGCATGCCTTCAAGTACAGGCCCATCACCATGCGCAACGCCCTTGTGCCCGTTGCGAACCTCGGTTCGCAGCTCCTCGTCCCCCTGATGTTCGCGGGCGTGGTCATGGGCGAGCTCGGCAGCCTGGTCATAACCATCGGCGCCATCCTGTACGGCGGCGCCGTGCTTTTCCACATCGTCACGCTCCCCGTGGAGTTCAACGCCAGCTCGAGGGCGGTATCGTACCTGGAGGCCACCGGGAGCCTGAACAGCGAGGAACTCGGCGGGGTGAAGAAGGTGCTGAGGGCCGCCGGCATGACCTATGTCGCCGCCGCCCTCGCCTCCGTGGCGAACCTCATAAGGCTGCTCCTCCTCGGGAGAAGGCGGTAGATGGACGGATCGGCGCCGCTCGTCATAGTCCTGGTCTTCTTCAGCGTGATCTGTCACGAGATCGCCCACGGCTACACGGCCTACAGGCTGGGCGACCCCACCGCATACCGGATGGGGAGGCTCACCTTCAATCCGCTGCCGCACATAGACATCTTCGGCACGATCATCCTCCCGATCCTGCTGACCGTGATAGGCAGCTCGGTGCTGCTGGCCTGGGCCAAGCCGGTTCCGGTCGACCCCAGGTACTTCAGACGGCCCAGGACGGGGATGATGTGGGTCTCGATAGCCGGTCCGGGCACGAACCTCGTGCTCGCCGCAGTCTTCGCCGGTGCGGCGCACCTGGTTTCCACCGTCGTGCCGGGCTTCGTCACCAAGGCCCTGGCTTCGACCGCCCTCGTCAACGTCATACTCACGGTGTTCAACCTCTTCCCGGTGCCGCCCCTCGACGGCAGCCGGATAGTGGCGAAATTCCTGAGGGGGAGGGCCCTGCTCAGGTATCTGAGCATCGAGCCCTACGGGATGTTCATAGTCTTCGGGCTGCTCTACCTGGGCGTCTTCTCCAGGGTGGCCTATCCGGCCCTCGATCTCGCCGTGAGGCTGCTGGATCTGGGCAGGTTCCTCTTCGCCGTATAGGGGATCAGGAGGTTCCGGGAGCATGCTTCTGCTCGCTTTCGCAGCGCTCGCGTCATTCCCGCCCATGACAGTGGACCTGACGGGGGCCGACCCCGGGACCTGGGAGGAGTGGGCCGCCGGGGAGCCCTCCACCGTCCCCTTCTCGCTCGAGACCATCATCGGTCCGCCCGCCGGCGCAGCTACCGACTTCGCGGTGCTGATCGAGGAGGGCCTGGCCGACAGCCTGGTGCCCGGCACCATCGAGCGGTGGGTCGCCGACATGGAGCCCTGGGTGGGCGGGGTCCTCGTTGCCGAGGCCTCCTACTCGACACCCGAGGAACTGAGGGCCTGGCTGCTCGAAATGCATGCGGAGGGGCTCGAAGGTGTCGTGCTCGTGGGCGATCTGCCTGTCGCCTGGGTGATGCTGGACAACGCCTTCGCCCGCGACAGCGAGACCTTCCCCTGCGACTACTTCTACATGGACCTCGACGGGCTCTGGGAGGACCTCTGGATCGGGTATCCCTCCGCGGGGATCCCCGGGTCGGACGGCAAGTACGACACATGGGACACGTCCGGCATGGCACCCGAGATCTACTGCGCCAGGATCATCACCTCCAAGACCACGATCGGAGCCGAGGACTCGCTCCTGCAGGCCTATCTCGACCGCAACCACGAGTGGCGGACGGCCGGCGACCCCCTGCCGTTCCAGGCGCTCTGCTACGTCGACAACGACTGGGCGGTGTGGGGCGGCGAGTTCCGCGACGCGATGATGCAGCTCTACCCGGTGGTGGAGCTGATCAACGACGAGGAGCAGACCTGCGGTACGGACTACGAGGAGAACAGGCTCCCTGTCGTGTACGAGTGGATCAGCCCGTTCGTCCACTCGGGGCCGACTTTCCACCAGTGGAACCCGGGCCCCGAGACGTACTGGAACGAGGTCACCGCCATCGATCCGCCGGCGAGGTTCTACAACCTGTTCGCCTGCTCCAACAGCAGGTTCACCACCCCCAGGAACATGGGATCGATCTACGTTTTCGGGACGACGCACGGGCTGGCATCCGTGGGCAGCACCAAGACCGGTTCGATGCTCTCCTTCGAACCCTTCTACGCGACGCTGGGTGCCGGCGGGAACCTCGGCCAGGCGTTCCGCGACTGGTGGACCTTCATCAACTCCGGCGGCTTCACGCCCTACGAGATGTCATGGCACCTCGGCATGGTCCTGATCGGCGATCCCACGCTCGTACCGGCCTCCCCGATGCTCGGGGTCCCCGGAGGAGATCCTGGATACGCCGTTCCGTCTATGTCCTTCGTCGAGAATCCCTGCCGGGGGAGCGTCGCGATCCTGCTGCCGGGTTCGGGCGAAGCCCTGGTGAGGGTCTTCGATCCGTCCGGCAGGCTGGTCGCATCGCGCACGGTCACGCGCGGCGGCGGTCCTGTCGAGATCGACATGCCGGGGATGCCCAGGGGCGTCTACACCGCGGTGTCGTCCTCGGAAGGCGGTTCGGTGTCCGGCAGGTTCGCCCTGCTCTAGAGCTCCGACCACCGAAGCAGTCTCAGCGGCGGAACAGCACCTGGAAGTGCTGTTCCGCCCTCAATTTACGCCATATGTTTGGCACATCAAGCATCGATACTGCCACATCATGCACCTGTGCAATCGAATGTTCCGTTCGGACCGGGCAATCCGGCTGCAATTTCTGCAATTATCGTATGTCACGGTAACGCATGGGAGTACAGCAGTATCGTGATCTCAATTCCTGGGAAACCTCTCAGCAAGCATGCAAACAAGGGCAACTAGCTGTCGTTGGCGTTCTGTCATCCGCGAGCTTGACGTGATACATATTGCACGCTATTGAAGCAATGCCTGCTCGGAACACGGAAATGGAGGAAGCATGAAGAGCCTGCTGCACATCATCAGTGCGATCGTACTCGTATCCGGCGTATCTTTCGCTGATAACTCCAATGACATTTGGTGTGATGTGTATGGCTCTGTGGTCGTGAAGGACTCTCCAGGCCTCGCCGGGTCGTTCGAGATAAATGTCTACCCCGCTGGAGGGGGAACAGCGATAGCATGGGCCAGCGGCAGCATGGTCGGGGACATCATCTCGCAATACGAGACATCAGCATACCAGCATACGGCAGCACCTTACGTCGACGTAGAATGTATAGTAAGGAACTCTCAGGAGCAGATCATATTCCAGCGTGTTGTCGAGGATGTAGAATCGGTACACTATTACATCGGAGCGCATGTCGACTTCGGATTCCGGGCCTTGGACGGGATGGAATCGTCGACCGAGAGCGCTCCTGTCGACCAGGGATGCTTCTCGTTCGGACAGTCGGAGACCTGGGCCGGGATCAAGACCCAGTTCTAGCCTGAACCAGACTCATGAGCAGGCCGGGGGGCTTCTTGCCCCCCGTTCCTATGCAGATGACTAGAGCTCCGACCACAGAGACGGGTCGGGCGGCAGCCTGTTGACCACGCCCTCGTTCATTTCGAGGCCGTAGGCCTGCTCGAGGCTGCGCATCCACTCATCGAAGCGCGCCTGCTCCCGGGCGGCCCTGATGCGCGATTCCAGCTCGGGCAGGGCTTCTTCCAGCGTGGCCTGCCTCGCGGGCAGAACGGAGTGGAGCCTGAACGCCACCCAGATCTCCTGCTCGGAATAGGGCGCCGGCCCGAACCATGTCGTGGTGTCCGTCGCGGCGAAGAGCGAGGACCCAAGGCCCGCAGGCACCTCCCCTGCCGACAGGGGTCTGGTGAGGTGCTCGTCTCCGTCAGGACCCGAAAGCCCGGGCAGACCTCCGAACCGATCCTCCACCCCATCTGTGCCGCCCGAGGCGAGGGCGTCCCTGAAGGCGTCCACCTCGACCGTGTCCCTGAACGAGAGACAGACGAACGATCTCATCTCGGGCACCCCGGGCGGGGCTGCGGCATACGCCGAATCGAGCATACCGGATGTGATCCCGATGCTGTCGATGACGAACATCGCGTAGAGGGTGTCCGCTGCGAGCCTCATGCCATAGCCCGCTGCCTCCAGGGCCAGCGAGTCCGCCGCGGCCGGATCGATCTCCCCCAGCCTGCAGGCGAGGGCCTCCCTGTAGAGGATCACGTCGGCGAACGCCGAGAGCCAGGCCGTGTCGGACGGCTGGACCAGCCTGGTCTCGGCCTCCAGTCGGATCTCCTCGACCATCCGTTCGGCTGTCCAGACCTCGGAAACGGTCGATATGAGAGTATCGCCCGAAGCGGGATCTACTCCGCCGGCAACCAGCCCGGCGAACTCGGCGAAAGCCTCCGGCCGGTACTCCACTGAAGCTTCCGACATGAACCCGGCCCGTATCCCGGCGGCCATCTCCAGGGCACGCTGCGAGGCCATCCTGTCACGGCCGAAAGCGAGCGTGTTCGCGCTGTCGGCCCTCATCGCGGCAACCAGACCGGGGTCGGTTCCGGACACGGAATCCAGAGTCACCGTGGAGCCGTCGGCCAGCCCGGCCGATTCTCCCTCCGAAAGGCCGGCCAGAACCAGTCCGATGGTCGGATCCATCTCGGAGAGGACGGAGGGGCCGTGCCCGACCGGCTCCAGTCCGTCAGCCCGGGAAATGCCGTACCAGACCGTGATCCCGAGATGATCGAGATAGTAGGCATCGTCGGCCGGGGTGAGTGCAGTTTCGGCCTGCAGCCTCAGCCCGTCCTCGGCGGCGCGGAAGGAGCGGAGCCTGTTCCAGGCCTCGACCCTGAATGCGATGCGCGGATCGGACCCGAGACCCAGCCTCTCCACCTCGCGCTCCACGAGCGCCTTTCGGGAGTAGGCCAGGATGAAGTCGCCGAGTGGATTCCCGCCCGAGGCGAACCCCTGCCGGACTTCGGGCGGTAGGCTGTCCCAATAGGCCCCCGCCTCGGCCACCGTGACGGTCTCCCCGTCGAGGCGGAAGAGCCAGTCCTCTCCCGAGACGGATCCCCCGCAGCCGCAAGGGAACAGAACTGTCAGAGCCAGGACGGGATACAGCAGCCTTCTCATACTCAACTCCACCCGGGCGCCCCGGGAAGCGAAAGGGAGGCGCCGCGAACGGCGCCTCCCGTGCGTATCACACCGGTTCTAGAGCAGGGTCTTGATCGAGCCCCAGGTCTCGGGAGTGAGGGACAGCGACCTGACGTCGAAGCAGTAGACATAGTCGGGATCGGCCTGGGCGAGGACCCAGAACTGGCTTGCGCCGTCGAAGGGAGCCATCTCGCAGCCGCCCGCGGTGCCGACTTCGGGGAGCAGGTTGTACTGCGTGATGAGGGCTCCGGTCATGTCGAGCTGATAGAGCACGCCGTCGGCGCTGGCGGTGGAGACCCACATGCAGGGCCAGTCGGCGTCATAGGCGGCACCGTAGATGCCGCCGTTGGCGATGGCGGAGGACCAGACGGAGTAGGTGGAAGTGCTGCCGGAGACGCCGTCCCAGGTGACCTGGTAGACGTCGGTGGTGAAACTGCCGGTGTAGAAGTAGGTGCCGTCCCAGGCCTGCGCGCGGTTGGGGTTGATGGCGCTGCAGTTGTAGGAACCGACCTTTACCCCGGTTGCCGGGTCGTAGTAGTCGACCACGGTGTCGTCACTGCCGAAGATGTAGGTGCCGTTGAAGCACAGGTCGCGGAGACCCCAGCCCGAGGTCCCGTTCTGGTTGTAGGTGGTGACCACCGTGTGCGGAGAGGCGAGGGTGATGACCTGGATGTAGTTCATGGGTCCGCCGCCCTGCTTGGCGCCTTCCGTCACCCAGAGATTGGCAGTGCCGTCGTAGCCGAGACCGACGTTGTAGACGGTGCCGCCGGTGAGCCCCTCGATGTCGAAGCTGTCGAGGATCGTCAGCTCGGCCCTCGACCCGCCGTGTGCGATGCCGGAAGCCCACGGGGAGGCATCCTGCTGTGACGCAAACGAAACCGCTGCAAGCATCATCAGAGCCGCGATCACTTTCATCTCTTCTCCCCCTCCTGATAAGGAACGTAACCTTTTTGTCAAATACGACAGCCGGGCGGGTCGTGTCAAGTCATGGGCCCGTGCGCGTGACGGACTCGACTATCGGTTCAAGGGAGAGCCTCTCCTCGAGAGGGAGCCGGGAGACGAGCGGGATCAGTCCGACCATGACGGACCTGGCCTCCGCGGGGTCGTATCCGGGCAGGGAGGATGCGCCCTGTATCCTGGTGACCGCCATCCTGACGAGTATCGAGTGGAGATCGGCCCTGGATGGCGGCAGTGCCGCCGCGATGCCCGAAGCCCTCCTGGCGAACTCGGTGCGGATGGCCGGATCGCCGGCGGGCAGCGCGGATTCAGCTTCTATCAGCCTCATCGCGAGGATCTCCGCAGACGCCGTATCTGGAGGCGGAGCCGCGGCTGCGTTGAATGCAACGAGCTCGAGCGAGTCGGTACCGGCGGGGGCGGTCAGGATCGCCTGCAGATAGGCCCCGGCAGCCTCCCCGCGGCGCCCCGTGGCCGCCAGGAGATCCCCTTCGAGAGCCCATCCCCTCCAGTAGGACGGATACATGCGGACGAACTCCCGCGCCTCCCCGACAGCCTCCTCGAGCTTCGAATCCCGCGCGAGCGCCACCGCTCCGTAGAAATGGGTGCGCTCCTCCCACGGGATCAGAGCCGAAGCCCTGTCGAGCATCTCCGCGGATCGTGCGTTCCGGCCCGTCGCTCCTGCTCTGATGCCCTCCGACAGGAGCCGGTTGCCGGCGATCACTATGAAGGCCCAGGCCACGGCGAGGACCAGGGCGATCAGGGCTGCGGTGCGGACGGCCGCACGACCGATCAGGCGGCCTGCACCGGTCCCGGACGCCCAGGCCAGGCCGGCCGCGATCGGGATCGCACCCAGCGGGGTCGCCAGAGGCAGGTCGATCGCCAGGAACGGCCAGCAGCAGACGAGGGCGGAGCCCCTGGCGCGGCTCATCCTGCCGGTGACGGCCAGAAGAGCGGACAGCGCGACGGCAGCCATGCCTGCGACTCCCTGCTCCACCGGAAGGGTGAGTATCTCGGAGTGGAGGAAGTCCACCCTGCTGTCCGGTCCTGCGAGCTCCTGCATCCGGTCGGTGCCCTCCGCCATGATGCCGAGCCTCGAGACCGCGGTCCCGGTGCCCGCGGGGCCGGCTTCGTCGAGCAGGGCGAAACCCGATCTCCAGATCAGGGTCCTCAGCTCGAGAGACGGATGGATCGCCGCCGCCGCCTGCGGCCTGATCAGCAGGAAAGCCTGCAGCAGGATCATCCCGGCGATCGGGATCCCCTGGAGGGACGTCCTCCGGCGCCTCCGGAGCAGGAACCAGGCCAGAGCGGACACCGCCGCGGCCATGGCTGTGTAGAACCCGCTCCTCCAGAGGCCTGCGGCGATCAGGAGCACGAGCGCCGCGCCCGCCGCCCTGCCGGGGCGGTACATGCCGGTGGATACGGCCAGCAGGGAGATCGCGAGGAGCGGTCCCTGCCTGTTGGGATTCCCCGACGGCAGGTCGTCCGGCAGGATCAGCGACAGAACCGCGATCAGCGCGGCGGCGAGAGCGATGCCGCCGAACACCCTCCCCCGGCCCTGCGTCCGGAGCATCCCGGAGGCGCCGCACAGCATCATCCAGAACGAGAGCCATCTTACGATCTGGGGTATGGCTCCCGGAACGGCCCCGCCAGGGAGCAGGCCCGCGATCTGCAGGGCGGGGAGCATGGCGCTCGCGAGGGCGAAGCGGATCGTGATCCCGCCTGCGCCCGCCAGCAGCATGACAGCCCCTGCGGCGGGATAGGCAGCCAGCCTCGAGTTGTAGGTGGGGTCGAATATGCCGGGGATGAAGAACAGGACGGCCAGCAGAGCGGAGACCAGCATCCCGGCGGAAACGGCCGGCCGCACGTCCTTCACGCCCCGGGGCGGAGCCTGGCGGTAATCCGGCTCCGCCCGGCTCTTCAGAGGTCTCTCCAGGCTCCGGGGTCGGCGGGAAGTGATTCGAGAAGCTCCTCGTCGATCACCAGGCCGGCCGCCTCGGAGAGCCCGTCCAGCCAGGCCAGGATGCGGCTCTCGATCATGGTCGAGCGGATGGAGGCGCTCAGTCCGGGCTCAGCCTCCTCCCTCGTGGCCGTCCTCGCCGGGATGATCTCGACCAGCCTCATCGAGGCGTACGGGGAGGTCGAATCGGGCCCGGCAGGAACCGGGGCGGTCCAGGCCAGGGTGTCGGAGAGCGCGAAGACGCTGTCTCCGAGGCCGAACGGGAACTCGTTCCTCGACAGCGGAGGGGATTCCTGAATGGCGGTCTGCCCGGCCACGAAGAGGCCTTCGAGGCCTTCCGCGTATTCCCGGGCGGTGCCGGCCGCCACCGACTCCATGAACTCCCCGAGCCTCTCCTGCGGAATGGAGACGGCCTGTACCACGCGCTTCTCGTCGATGACGGGAGGCGAGGCGGCATAGGCGGAGTCGATCATTCCGGGGGTGATCTCGATCCCTTCGAGCACATTGCGGCGGTACAGGCTCTCGGCGGCGTTCGAGACGGCGGTGCGGTGCGCCTCCGCTGCGATCGCCCCGGCGGCCGCCGGATACCGGGACTGGAACTCGTTGGCCATGCAGCTCCGGTTTGCGACCAGCTGGGCGAACGAATGCACCCAGGAGCTGTCGGAGGGCCGGATCGGTTCCGAGGTTCCATGATATTCGATCTCACCGGCCAGCCGGGATGCGGTCCAGACACCCGCGGGGCAGGCAAGGACCGTGTCGTCCGGTGCAGGCTCCGGCCCGCCGTCGAAGGAGCGGGCGAGCCCGGCCACCGCATCCGGCCTGATCGCGCCGGAACCTCCCGACCCGCCGCCCGCGAGCAGATCCTCGATCGAGGCCGAGGCCCTGAGTCTGCCTATCCTGTCGCGGGCGTAGGATGCCGCTCCGGCGGAATCCGCCGCCATCCCGGCCAGCATCCCGGGATCGGACGGGAACACCGAATCGAGCACGACGGTGACACCGTCCGGGAGCCCGGCCGTTTCGCCCTGCCCGAGGTCCCTGATCGCTCCGGAGACTCTGAGAGGGAGCTCCGGCAGCGGAACAGGTCCGGTGGTGACGGTATCCAGCCGGTTCGACATGGTGATGAGCACGGAGGTGCCGTAGTCCTCCAGGAATGCTTCCACGTCCGTGTCGGTGACCGACGCCAGGGCTCCTGCCAGCATGGAGTCCCCGAGTGCCCGGGCCATGGCGTTCCTGGCGGCGGCAACCCTCTGGATCGAGAAGGACTCGCTGTCCTCGTAGCCCTGCAGACGCAGTTCGCGCCTCACGAGCAGCATCCTCGAGTAGGCCTCGACATAGTCGCGCCCGGGATCGGCGCTTTCTGAGAACGCATCCCTGTCGGCCTGGTCGAGCGAATCCCAGTGGGCCGCGGCCTCGGCCACCGTGACGGTGTCGCCGTCGAGGATGATGAGCCAGGCGTCCCCGGGGCGGGCTCTGCCGCAGCCCAGAACGGCTGCCGGGAGCGCTGCACATGCGGCGATCCTGATGGCGCGGACCATGTCTAGAGTATGACGGAGGGTCTGTATTCTCCGAAGACCTTCCTCAGGACCCCGCAGACCTCTCCGAGCGTGGCGTACTCCCTGACGCAGTCTATTATCACCGGCATGAGGTTCGCATCGGTGGAGGCCGCTGCCTCTAGGGCGGCGAGCCGGGCCGGGACGGCCTGGTTGTCCCTGCCGGCCTTCATCTTCGCGAGCTTGGCCTTCTGGGAGGTCTCGAGCGCCGGATCGACCTTCAGCAGCCCCGAGGGGGGCGGTTCCTCCACCCTGAAGCTGTTGACACCGACCACCACGCGTTCGCCGGACTCGATCTGCCTCTGGCAGACGTATGCGGCGTCCTGGATCTGCCTCTGGGGGAAGCCCTCCTCGATGGCGGCCACCATGCCTCCGAGCGCGTCGATCCTCTCGATGTACGCCGCCGCCTGGCTCTCGATGCCGTCGGTGAGGCTCTCGACATACCAGCTCCCGGCCAGCGGGTCGACCGTGTTCGTCACTCCGCTCTCGCACGCGACCACCTGCTGGGTCCGCAGGGCTATGCGCACCGACTTCTCGGACGGCAGCGCGAGGGCCTCGTCGCGGCTGTTGGTGTGGAGGCTCTGCGTGCCGCCGAGCACCGCCGCCAGGGTCTGTATCGTAACCCTGATGATGTTGTTGTCGGGCTGCTGGGCGGTGAGGGTCGAGCCCCCCGTCTGGGTGTGGAAGCGCAGCATCATGCTCTCCGGCTTCCGCGCCCCGAACCGCTCCTTCATTATCCGGGCCCAGAGCCTCCGCGCGGCCCTGAACTTGGCGACCTCCTCGAGGAGATCGTTGTGCGCGTTGAAGAAGAAGCTCAGGCGGGGGGCGAAGTCGTCGACGTCCAGGCCGGCCCTGATGGCCGCCTCGACGTATGCGATCCCGTCGGCGAGGGTGAACCCCACCTCCTGGGGCGCGGTGCTGCCGGCTTCCCGTATGTGGTAGCCGGAGATGCTGATGGTGTTCCACTTCGGCACCTTGTCGCCGCAGTACGCGAAGATGTCGGTGATGAGGCGCATGGACTGGGCCGGCGGGAATATGTACGTGCCCCTTGCCATGTACTCCTTGAGTATGTCGTTCTGGATGGTGCCCCGGAGCTTCCCGGCCCCGGCGCCCTGCTTCTCGCCCACGCAGATGTACATGGCGAGGAGCACCGCCGCCGGTGCGTTGATGGTCATCGACGTGGAGACCGTGTCGAGGGGGATCCCGTCGAAGAGGATCTCCATGTCGGCCAGGCTGTCGATCGCCACGCCTACCTTGCCCACTTCGCCGGCGCTCAGCGGGTCGTCGGAATCGAGCCCTATCTGCGTGGGCAGGTCGAAGGCCACTGACAGGCCGGTCTGGCCCTGGGAGAGGAGATATCTGTACCTTCCGTTCGATTCCTCGGCAGTTCCGAACCCGGCGTACTGCCTCATGGTCCAGAACCGGCCCCTGTACATCGTGGGCTGCACCCCCCGCGTGAACGGGTACTCGCCCGGGAAGCCCAGCTTCTCTTCGTAGCCGGGGCTCTCTCCGCCGGGGATGTACACCCGCTCGACCGGGATGCCCGATCCTGTCTCGAACGCCGCCTTCTGCTCCGGCGACTTCTTCGTCACGGGAGCGACTGTCTGCTCCTCCCAGCGCTTCTTCTGCTCCTCAAGACGGCCTGGCATGGACTGGCCTCCCTGGCGTCAGCTCACGGCGGGGCTGTACGACCTTGGTTGCTCGAGGCCGCGCAGGACGCGCAGACCTCCGAGGGCGAGGGCCTGCATCTCCATCTCGCCCGGGTAGATCCTGACGGGGGCGAGGAATCCGACGCGGTTCCTCACGAGTGAAGTGAAATCCTCGTCGTACGCGATGCCGCCGGTGAGGATGATCATGTCTATCCTGCCCTCCAGGACGGCCGAAAGGGACGCGATCTCCTTGGAGACCTGGTAGGCCATGGCCTGGTAGACCCTGCCCGCCTCCTCGTCGCCCGCCTTAGCCCTCCGGTTGGCTTCGCGCATGTCGTTGATGCCCAGGTAGGCCACGAGCCCGCCCGATCCCTTGTTCAGCTTCTTGAGCTGATCAAGCGTGTAGCGTCCGCTGAAGCAGAGCGCTATCAGGTCGCCGACCGGCAGCCCGCCCGACCTCTCGGGAGAGAAGGGGCCGTCGCCGTTGAGCGCATTGTTGACGTCGATGATCCTGCCTTCGCAGTGGGCTCCGACGGAGATCCCGCCGCCGAGATGCGTCACTATGAGCCTTGCCCTGTCGTAGTCGATGCCTGCGTCCAGGCATGCCTGCCTCGCGACCGCCCTCTGGTTGAGCGCATGCAGGATCGATCTCCTGGGGAGCTGGGGGAGGCCGCTGTACCTCGCGAGCGGCATCATCTCGTCGACCACCACCGGATCCACGATGAACGCCGGGCAGTCCGCCTCACGGGAGAAGGAGTCGGCTATCAGCGCGCCCAGGTTGGACGGGTGCTCGCCCTGCACGCCCCTGCGGACGTGGTCGAGCATCGTCTCGTTGATGGCGTAGGTGCCGCCTTCGAGAGGGTAGAGGACTCCTCCCCTCCCGACCACGGCGTCGAAGGAGGAAACCGGGAATCCTGCCTTCGCGAGCTCCGACACTATGACTTCCCGGCGGAACTCGTACTGGTCCACTATCCGGTCGAAGGGCGCCAGATCCTCGACGGAGTGGGAGAGCTTGACCGCGCAAACCTCTCTCTCATCCTCGAAAACGGATATCTTTGTCGACGTGGAGCCCGGGTTGATGGCGAGAATCCTGAAGGCATCCTTCATGTTTCCCCCTTGTGGACAGAACCTGTGGATTCTACGCTCACGCCGGTTCCACGGCAAGAACGGGGGGGCATGAAGCGTAACAACCTCTCGATGCTGGCCGAGATAGAGCAGTTGCGCAGGAGGACCGTCCGTCTCGAGGAGGGTTTCGGGATCGAGAAGGACGAAGCCCTCGCGGACGGCTCGCGGAAGGCCCTGGAGGCTCTCCGCGAGAGGAGCCGGACCCGCTACCAGCCCGAGATCAGGATGATCGGGGGCGAACTCGACAAGATCTCCACGAACCTCATCCAGGGGGAGGAGTGGTACGAGGAGGCCGCCCAGGCCGCAGCCACCCTCCGCAAGAGGATCACGGAGATCCTCGCCAGGTTCATAGGTGCGCCAAGCAGGTTCCTGCGAAACGCCGAGACCGTTGCCGCGCTGGCCCCGGGCAGGACGGGGCCGGGAGCGGCAGCGGGGACACACGGGGGAGCGCCGGGCGATCCCGACGAGGACCTGTTGGAGACCGACCCCCCCGTGCCGTGCCCGGTCTGCGGCGCGACCCTGATGACCGACAGGGAGTTCACCTTCCTCAGGTGTCCGGGGTGCGGGGCCTGGGAGTCGCTGGCTCCGGAGACAGGCGGGGAGCCCGACGGCGGGATTCCGGAGCCGGAACGGCCGGACCGGCTTCAGGGGATCTGACCGGACTCCCTGAGCAGTTGCGCGGTCAGGCCCGAATACATCCTGAACCTCGCGCCTCCGAGATGCCTCCCTCCGTACCACCTCGCCACCAGCACCAGGCAGTCCAGCGCGCCTGCAGCCCGCATCACATCCAGGATGCACCTGGAGGCCCCGGTCTCGCCGCCGTCCTCGCGGATCTCCGTCACGGGCCTCCCGTCGATCCGGGCGGCCCAGCTGAGCTGCGTGGCCTTGCCGAGCCTGAACTCGCCCGTGAGGGATGCCACGAGCGCAAGGGCCTCGTCGCGGGAACGGCAGGGGCCGCCGCAGGCCCGGAACCTGCTGCGGTTCTCCACGACCCTCCCGCCGGCCGCCGCCCTGCCCAGGGTGATGAAGGATCCTGCGCGATCCTGCCCCGAAGCTCCGGAGACCGTCAGGGGACCAGCCGCTTCGCGTCCCTGGGGAACATCGTGGTCAGGCGGATGTTGTCGATGTCCAGGAGCCTCGCTGTCAGCCTCTCGAGGCCTATGGCCAGGCCGCCGTGCGGAGGCAGGCCCGCCCTGTGGGCGGACAGGTAGCTCTCGAACTGGGCGGGATCGAGCCCGAAGGAGCGCATCTTCTCCACCTGCATCGCGTAGTCGTGGATCCTCTGGCCGCCCGTCGTGATCTCGAGGCCCCTGAAGAGCAGGTCGAAGCTGAGGGTCAGACCGGGCGCGTCCGGATCGTCCATGGCGTAGAACGGCCGCTTCGACGTGGGGTAGTGGGTCACGAAGGCGAACTCGCTGCCCCACTCCCTGGCGGAGTGCTCGCAGACGAGCCGCTCCTCCTCCGGGTCGAGGTCCGGTTCACCCGAGAAGTCCCTGCCGGCCGCCGCTCCGGCGATCGCGTGGGCCTCCTCCAGTGTGATGCAGGGTATGGCGTCGGGAACGGAGGGGAGCTTCGCGCCGAGGAGATCCAGCTCGTACCCGCACTCCGAGGAGACGCGGCCGATCATGCCGCCCAGCAGCTCGGTCTCCAGGGACATCACGTCGCCGAACCCGGAGATGAAGCCCATCTCCAGGTCCAGCGAAGTGTACTCGTTGACATGCCGCGATGTCTGGTGCGGTTCGGCCCTGAAGACCGGCCCCGTCTCGTACACCCGCTCGTAGAAGGCCACGGCCATCTGCTTGTAGAACTGGGGCGATTGAGCCAGGAACGCAGTCCTGTCGAAGTACTGGACCTTGAAGATGTTGGCCCCGCCCTCGGCCCCGGCGAAGCAGATCTTGGGCGACCTTATCGACGTGAAGCCCCTCGAGGCGAGGTGCTCGCGGAAGCCTGCCTCCAGAACCGAAGCTACGCGCAGCCTGGCGCGCTCGACCGGATGACGGAGGCTCACTGGCCGCAGGTCGAGGTTGGTGTCGATGTGGAGGTCGAGGACCTTCTTCGTGAGGTCGGCCGGGATCGGGGCCGCCGGTTCCGACAGGATCCTGACGGAGTCGACGTGGATCTCGGTGTCCCTGGGCCGTATCGAAGGGTCCTTCATCGAGGCCCGGCGCACCGTGCCGGCGATCTCGACGCAGCTCTCCTCCTGGAGGTGCTGGACTTCGCCGTCGCAGGCGCCCGATTCGACCACGCACTGCACCAGGCCGTCGTGCCGCCTGAGCACGATGAAGGCGCCCCAGGAGAGCCTCCTGATCCTCATCACGGCACCGTGCACGACCACCGGCGTCCCCTCGGGAGCCGCGGAGAGGTCCGCAGCTCCGAGGGGCACGGGGAATTCCTTCGATCCTATCATCCGCATTGGACAGTCTCCCGGCGGCCCAGCCGCCCGTTGTATCCCGGAGCGGCCGGGTGCCGGCCCGCTACAGGGATCTGCCTATGATGTCGAGCGCCAGGTCGATCTCCGAGGAGCTGATGTTCAGGGGCGGCCTGAACCTGATGCTGTTGGTGCCGCAGGGCAGGATGATGGCGCCCTTCTCGTAGATGCTCGCGATGACGCCGTCCCTCGACTTCCCGTCAGGCAGGTCCATGGCGCACATCAGCCCCCGGCCCCTCAGGTTCGAGATCTGCGGGAACCGGGCCGCGATGTCGTGGAGCCCCTTCATGAGCTGCTCGCCGCGCTCGCGGACGTTCCGGAGGATGTTCTCCTCCTTCATTATCTCGAGATACTTCGTGGATCTGACCATGTCGGTCAGGTTTCCGCCCCACGTCGAGTTGAGCCTGCTGGATTCGTGGAAGACGTTGTCCGGGACCTCGTCGATCCTCCTGCTGGAGGCCATGCCGCAGATCTGGCTCTTCTTGCCGAAGGCGAACATGTCGGGCGCTATGCCGATGCTCTGCCAGGCCCACCATTCGCCGGTCAGCCCCATGCCCGACTGCACCTCGTCGAAGATGAGCATGAAGTCGTGAGCGTCCGCCCGCCTGCGGAGCTCGGCCAGGAACTCGGGCCTGAAGTGCCTGTCGCCGCCCTCGGCCTGGATGGGCTCGACGAGCAGGCAGGCGATGTCGTGGCCGTACGCCGATATGGCCGCGTCGATCTCGGCCAGCGCGGCCTTCTCGGATGCGACGGTCTGCTCCAGATGCTTCTCGAGCGGGAAGGTCGCGGCAGGGCTCTGGATCCTCGGCCAGTCGAACCTCGGGAAATACATGTACTTGCGGGGATCGGCCGTGTTCGTGAGCGACAGCGTGTACCCGGTGCGGCCGTGGAACGCGTGCCGGAAGTGGATGACCCTGCTGCCGGTCTCGCCCCTGCCGGCAGCCAGGTTCTTGCGTACCTTCCAGTCGAAGGCGGCCTTCAGGGCGTTCTCGACACCCAGGGCCCCTCCGTCGACGAAGAAGAGGTAGGGGTGGCTCTGCGGGATCACCGTTTCGGCGAAGGTATCGACGAAGAGTGCCATCTCCTCGGTGTAGAAATCCGAATTGGACGGCTTGTTGACGGCCACTTCCGCGAGATGCTTCATGAAGCCCGGCTCCATGAGCTTCGGGTGGTTCATCCCGAGCGGCAGCGAACCGAAGAAGCTGAAGAGATCGAGGAAGTCGCGGTTCCCTTCGGAGTCGTGGACCCAGCTGCCGTGGCTCTTCCGCAGGTCGAGAACCATCTCGAAGCCGTCGGCCAGCATGTGTTTCGCGATGGTCGGCCTGACCATCTGAGACGGGATTCGCCTCATGGGGCACCTTCCTTCGGGAGCTTCGCACACCCCCCGGACCGAGACCAGTTTCCATCCTCCGGGGGCATGCCTGAACGAGTGGGGGCGGCTTCGCCCTCTTGAATCTTTCGGGCGCGCACCTCCGGTGTCAACTCCGCGTTGCAGTGCGATCGAACGCGGTCCTATATTTTACGACTTCGGAGATGCGGCGCGGAAGCCGTCGTTGACTGGCGTGAAACAACCGGAGGGACCCATGAATCCCACAAAGACGCTCGCCGAACTCAAGGCCCTTGCCAGGCAGCTGCCGTCCCGCCGGGTGGCGGTCGTCCGCGCCGACGAGGTGGAGACCCTCACCGCCGTTGGCGAGGCGGTACGGGCCGACATGGTCGAGGCAGTGCTGATCGGCCCCTCGAAGGAGATCAGGGCCTGCGCCGAGCAGGCCGGCTTCGACCTGAACGGGATCGAGATCATCGAGTGCCCCGACGATCCGTCCTCCGCCCTGAAGGGCGTCGAGGTCATCCGGGAGGGGCGTGCCGACGTCCTCATGAAGGGTCTCGTCGCCACCAGCAAGTTCCTGCATGCGATAGTGGACAGGGAGCACGGGATCAGGGGCGAGGGCCTCCTGAGCCATGTCGGGGTGTTCGAGGTCCCAACGTATCACAAGCTCCTCATCATCACCGATGCCGCCATGGTGATAGCCCCGGGTCTCGAGGACAAGGTCGTGCTCCTTCGCAACGCGGTCACGGTGGCGAACGCCCTCGGCATAGACAGGCCCAAGTGCACGATGGTCTGCGCCAAGGAGGAGCCCTACGACCGGATGCCCCGCACCCTCGAGGCCGCCCGTCTCAAGGAGATGGCCGGGCAGGGGCTCCTCGGCGACGTCATCTTCGATGCGCCCCTGTCCCTCGACCTCTCCGTCTCGATGGAGTCGGTGAAGATCAAGAAGTCCCAGAGCCCGGTCGCGGGCGACGCAGACGTCCTCCTGCTGCCAGACATCGAATCGGGCAACATCCTCTACAAGTCGCTCATCTTCCTGGCGGGAGCCGAACTCGGAGCCGTGGTGATGGGCGCGAAGTGCCCCGTCGTCCTCACCTCCAGGGCGGATTCGGCGGAGTCGAAGCTGTGCTCGATCGTGCTCTCCGGCGTAGTGGCATCCTTCCTGGGCGGAGGGAAGGCCTGAGCATGAGGGTCGCGACCGCGTCCGACCATGCCGGGACCGGCCTGAGGCTGACCCTTGCGGAAAGGCTCAGGGCGGCCGGGCACGAGGTGCTCGACCTGGGGCCCGCCGGGCCGGGTTCCGTCGACTACCCCGACTACGCCGGCCCCGTGGCGGATGCGGTGCTCGGAGGTTCCGCCGATCTCGGCCTCCTGATCTGCAACACCGGCATCGGCATGAGCATCGCCGCGAACCGGAGGCGGGGGATCAGGGCGGCGCTGTGCCTCTACCCGCTGATGGCCAGGTACGCGAGGAGGCACAACGACGCGAATGTCCTCGTGCTGGGCGCCGGCCTCACGGGTGACTTCCTGGCATGGGAGATACTGGAGGCTTTCCTGGCGGAGGGCTTCGAGGGCGGCAGGCACCTGCGGAGGATAGGCAAGATCGACGCCGCACCGGGAACCGGAGCCTGACGTGATCGACCTGGTCTGCGGAGCCAGGCCCAACTTCATGAAGGTGGACCCGGTGGTGAGGGCCCTGGGTGACGGGGCGCGCATCAGGCTGGTCCATACGGGTCAGCACTACGACCACGCCATGTCCCAGTCCTTCTTCGACGACCTCGGGCTCCCGCGCCCGGACGTCAACCTAGGCGCCGGCTCGGCTTCGATCACGGTGCAGACCGCGACGGTGATGCAGAGGTACGAGGAGGCACTCCCCGACCCGCTGCCCGAGCTGCTGGTGGTGGTGGGCGACGTGAACTCCACCCTGGCGTGCGCTCTGGTGGCCGTGAGGTACGGCATCCCCGTCTGCCACGTCGAATCAGGCCTCCGGAGCGGCGACAGGACGATGCCGGAGGAGATAAACAGGCTCCTGACCGACCAGCTCTCCGACCTGATGCTCATCACCAGCCCCGAGGCCCGGAGGAATCTCGCTTCCGAAGGCCGCCCGGCCGCCGGTGTCGTGATGACCGGCAATCCCATGATAGACACCCTCTTCAGGCTTCTCCCGCTGGCGAGGCGGAGGCATCGCCCGCCCGGGGGCGGGTACGGCCTCGTGACTCTCCACAGGCCTTCCAACGTCGACTCTCCGGAACGGCTCCCCGCCATACTCGACGCACTCGGATCGCTGTCTCCGCTGCGGTTCCTGTTCCCCGTACATCCCCGCACCGGCAGGAATCTCGAGCAGTGGGGGCTCGCGATCCCGGACAACGTCGAGGTGACGCAGCCCATGGGCTATCTGGAGTTCACTTCGCTCGAGAGTTCGGCCAGTGCCGTCATCACCGACTCCGGCGGAGTCCAGGAGGAGACGTCCGTGCTCGGCGTACCCTGCGTCACGGTGAGGCCCAACACCGAGAGGCCCATCACCGTCGAGCTCGGCACCAACGTCCTCTGCCCCGATCCCGGCGGCATCCCGGATGCCGTCAGGCTGCAGATCTCGAAAAGGCCGCCCTCCCCGCCGGAGATCCCGTTCTGGGACGGGGCTGCGGGCCCCAGGATAGCCAACGCGATAGAAACGTTCATTTCGGGAGGTTTCCGATGACCCGGTACGCGCCGGCTCCTCTCGCTGCGATCCTGCTGGCGTCCTCCTGCGGATCCCCGCTGCCTTCGGGCGGCGGAGCCGGCGTCCAGAGGTTTGCCGTGTCCCTGCAGGGCGAGGAGATAGGCTACTTCCAGATCGACCTCGAAGAGACCGCCGGAGACTCTCTGCTGCTCCGCGAAGAGACTGTCTGGGACCTCAACCTCATGGGCAGCACGAGGCACGTCGTGATGACCCTCGAGGCGCGCGCCGACTCGACGCTGAACCTCTCGAGCCTGGACTTCAGCCTGTCGGACGGTTCGGCCTACCTGGAGTCCCACACCGAGCGGGGCGACGGCGTTCTGATGACCACCGTCACCTCCGCCGGACGCGAGACGAAGATGACCGCCTCCTTCGAGGGGGACTACATCCCGGCCGTCACCGACCTCGCAGCCGCAGGGATGACCTGGCGCGAGGGCGACTCCGCGAGCTTCCCCTCCTTCGACCCCGCCACGGGCTCCGTGAGCGAAGCCGGGATAGCCTGCGTCGCCACGGAGGACGTGGTTCTCCTGGGCGACACCGTTCATGCCTCCGTGCTCGAGATCAGCTACATGGGCACGGTCACGAAGGTCTGGGTCCACGACGGACAGATCGTGAGGGAGCTCGACGAGGGTCTGGGCATGGAGCTCACCAGGGTTCCGCCGGGACAGGGCGGCGACGTGTCGAGCACCCGCGACCTCTACGAGGTTTTCGCCGTGACTTCGACCCCGGTCAGCGACCCGAGGCGCACCGGTTCGAGGACGTTCTCCCTCGAGGGCGACATAGACTGGACGCAGTTCGTCCTGGCCTATCCCCCGGTGCAGACGGCGGAGGGTGCCACCGTCACCGTGACGA
Organism: Candidatus Fermentibacter sp.; assembly: GCA_030373045.1. Lineage (NCBI taxonomy): Bacteria > Pseudomonadati > Candidatus Fermentibacterota > Candidatus Fermentibacteria > Candidatus Fermentibacterales > Candidatus Fermentibacteraceae > Candidatus Fermentibacter > Candidatus Fermentibacter sp. Next base: position 45,617 of record JAUCPW010000025.1, on the reverse strand, counting down.
CGACCACCCCCGATTCGGTCGCCGACTTCCCCGCCGCGGTCCCGGCCGGGTTCGAGCAGTGGCTCTGCGCGGAGCCTATGATCCAGACCGGCGATTCCTCGCTCGTCAGGGTCGCCGACAGCCTGACCGCCGGCGCCCGCGATTCGTGGCAGGCGGCGATGGCCATCTGCAGTTTCGTCGACGTCTTCGTGGAGAACAGCCCGACTGTCTCTCTGCCGTCATCGGTCGAGGTCCTCCAGAGCCGCAGGGGCGACTGCAACGAGCACACCGTGCTCTTCGTGGCCCTCGCCCGGGCCGCCGGCCTGCCGGCCAGGACCTGCGCCGGCATCGTGTACCTCGACGGGTCCTTCGGATATCACGCCTGGCCGCTGGTCTGGGTGGGATCGTGGGTCGCCATGGATCCTACGTTCGGACAGCCGGTTGCGGACGCCACTCACATAATCCTGGCCGAAGGCAGCCTCGAGTCCCAGTACGTGATCACGGCAGTGATGGGCAGGCTCAGCGTGTCGGAAATCACACCGGAGCAGTGAGTTGGACCCGGACTGCCCCCGGCCCGGCCCTTTACTGGAGAAGGCCATGGCCGAGGCGCTGGGGCTGGCCCGGAACGGAAGGGGCGCGACCTTTCCCAACCCGATGGTCGGAGCCGTCGTCGTAAGGGACGGAACGGCGGTCGGGAGGGGATGGCACGGCTGCTGCGGAGGCCCCCATGCCGAGGCTGTGGCTCTCGACGAAGCCGGCGAACTCGCACGCGGCGCGACCCTCGTGGTCACCCTCGAGCCCTGCTGCCACCAGGGCCGCACGGGACCCTGCGTCGAGAGGATCATTTCGGCGGGCATAGCCAGGGTGGTCGCCGCCATGTCCGATCCCGACGCGAGGGTCGACGGCCGGGGATTCGAGGCCCTCAGGGCGGGGGGGATCGAGGTGCTCGTGGGCGCCTCGGCCGCGGAGGCGGCCGAGCTGAACCGGGCGTACCTGCACTACAAGAGAACCGGCAGGAGCTTCCTGAGGCTCAAGCTCGCCGCCTCCCTCGACGGCAGGATCGCGGCCCGTGACGGATCGAGCAGATGGATCACGTCCGGGCCCGCCCGGGAGAGGGCGGGCGGGATGAGGACAGAGGCCGATGCCGTGATGGTGGGGGCCGGAACGGTCCTGGCCGACGACCCCTCCCTTCTGCCGCCCTCGCCTCCTGGTCCGGGCTTCAGGAGGATCGTGGTTTCCGGGAGGAGACCCCTCCCGGCTGATGCGAAGGTCTTCGACGGGAGAGCCCGGACGATCCTGGCGGTCCGGGAGGGGGCGGTACCGCACCGGATTCCCGGCGGAGCCGAGCTGCTCCTCCTGCCGGAGGGTCCGGGGGGCCTCGACCTGGCGGCGCTGCTGGAAGGCTGTGCGGCTCTCGGGATCGGAGAGATCCTGTGCGAAGGCGGAGCGGCGCTGGCGGCCTCCCTGGTTTCCGCCGGCCTGGCGGACAGGCTGAGCTTCCTCACTGCTCCGGTGCTGCTCGGAGCCACCGGGGTGCCGGCGCTGGGGGACATAGGGGCCGGATCGATCACGGAGGCATTCCGGGTGGAGGATCCGCACGTCGAGCTGCTGGGCTGCGACGTGCTGACGGAGGGCCGTATTGTTCACGGGTCTGATAGATAGGACCGCTTCCGTGGCCGAGGCAGGAGCCGTGCTGCGCCTGCGCGCGCCCGGGTTCGCGGTGGAGCGGGGCTGGAGCGTCTGTGTCGACGGCTCCTGTCTGACGGTGAAGGATTCCTCGGGCGGGGACTGCCTGTTCGACCTCTCGGAGGAGACCCTGTCGCGGACGAAGGCGGCCTCCTACCGCCCGGGGGACCTGGTGAACCTGGAGCTTCCGCTGCCCCTCTCCGGAAGGCTGCATGGCCATTTCGTCACCGGGCACGTCGACTGCACGGGCGTCGTGGAGGCAGTGAGGCGGTCAGGTGCGGGCATGGAGGCGACCGTGTCCTTCCCCGGCGCGTTCGAGGGGCTGATCGTCGAGAAGGGATCCGTGGCCGTGGACGGCATAAGCCTGACCGTGGCCTCCTCGGAGGCCGGACGGTTCGGAGTGGCGCTGATCCCGCTCACCGTCGCATCGACCGGCGCCTCCGCCTGGCGCGGGGGCACCCGTGTGAACCTCGAATTCGACATCATCGGCAAGTATGTCCAGGCCGTCCTCGCTGGATCCCGGCAGGGATCCGGGGGGCGGCGCGGTGCGTCCGGAACAGCGGAGCGCGATTCGCTCCTGAGGGAGTACCTTGAACGGCACAGCCAGGGCTGAGGAGGCTCTCGAAGCGATAGGCCGCGGCGAGATGATAATCGTCGTGGACGACGAGAACCGCGAGAACGAGGGAGACATCGTCGTGGCGGCGGAGAAGTGCTCGGCGCGCGCGATCAACTTCATGGCCAGGGAGGCCAGGGGGCTGATCTGCCTCGCCATGACCCGCGAGAGCCTCGACAGGCTCGAGATAGGGGAGATGGTAACGCGCAACACCGCCCTCCACAGCACGGCGTTCATGGTGAGCATAGACGCGGCCCGGGGCGTGAGCACCGGCATCTCCGCCGCCGACAGGGCGAAGACCATCGAGGTGGCCATCGGTGACGGCTCCAGGCCGGAGGACCTCGCCCGGCCGGGCCACATCTTCCCGCTCTGCGCCCGCGAGGGCGGCGTCCTCAGGCGCACCGGGCACACCGAGGCCGCTGTCGACCTCGCGAGGCTCTCCGGCCTCAGACCCGCGGGCGTGCTCTGCGAGGTGATGAACGACGACGGAACCATGGCGAGGCTCCCCCAGTTGAGGGAGTTCGCACAGAGGCATGGCCTGCTCCTCACCACCGTCGAGGAGCTGGTGAAGTACAGGAGGAGGACCGAGAAGCTCGTCCGGAGGGTGGCCGAGTCCGATCTCCCGACCGAGTGGGGCTCGTTCAGGTTGTCCATCTACGAGAGCCTCGTGGACAGGGAACTCCACGTGGCCCTGGTGAAGGGGGATGTCGCCGGGCGAGGCAACGTGCTGGTGAGGGTGCACTCCCAGTGCCTCACGGGGGACGTCTTCGGGTCGAGGAGATGCGACTGCGGCTCCCAGCTCCACCTCGCGATGCACAGGATCGAGGAGGAGGGCGCCGGCGTGCTCCTGTACATGTCCCAGGAGGGCAGGGGGATAGGCATCGTGAACAAGATCCATGCCTACAACCTCCAGGATCACGGGCTCGACACCGTCGAGGCAAACGAGAGGCTCGGCTTCGAGGCCGACCTGAGGGACTACGGGATCGGGGCGCAGATCCTGGCCGATCTGGGGCTCTCGACCATCAGGCTCCTGACGAACAATCCTCGCAAGATCGTCGGCCTGAGCGGCTACGGCCTGGAGGTCGTGGAGCGGGTGAGGCTCGAGGTCGACCCCGTCAGCGAGAACGAGAAGTATCTGAGAACGAAGAAGGAGAAGCTCGGTCACATGCTGGAAGGAGTGGGGAATGGCCTGGATACATGAGGGCAGCCTCGAGGGCGGGGGTCTCAGGGTGGCCCTCGTAGTGAGCAGGTTCAACGGATTCATAACCGAGAGGCTCGTGGAGGGCGCCCTGGACTGCCTGGAGCGCCACGGGGTCAATCCGGACGACATCGACATCTTCAAGACCCCCGGAGCCTGGGAGATACCCGCCGTGGCCTCGCGCGTCGTGCTGGCCGGCGGATTCGACGCGGTCGTCTGCCTCGGCGCCGTGATCCGCGGCGACACACCCCACTTCGAGTACGTAGCCGCCGAGAGCGCCAAGGGCATAGCCGCCCTGGCCGCCGAATCCGACATCCCCGTCATCTACGGGATCATCACGGCAGATTCGGTCGAGCAGGCTGTCGACAGGGCCGGGGCGAAGTCGGGGAACCGCGGTTTCGACGCCGCCATGACCGCCCTCGAGATGGCCGGGCTCTACCGCTACCTCGACGGCGAAGCCTGCGAGGAAGAGGAAGCCCCGGAGGGGGAGAAGTAGCTTGGGAGTCCGCAACAGGGCGCGCAAGTTCCTGCTGCAGGCGAGGTACGCCTCCGACATGAACGGCGACGGCCTCGCCGAGAACCTGGACAGGCTGGGCCTCTCGATGAGGTTCGATCCGCCCGAGAGGCTCTGGATCAGAGAACTCGCGGCGGGGATCGACAGGGACAGGGCGGGTCTGGACGCCGCACTCGAGGGGGCTCTCAGGAACTGGAGCCTCTCGCGGCTCCACCTGCTGGCCAGGCTGATACTCGAGCAGGGTCTGGCCGAGGTGAGATACGCCGGAACCCCGGTTCCGGTGGCGATCGACGAGGCCATCGAGCTGTCGCGCGAATTCCTCGACGACGAGGCCGCGGCCTTCATCAACGGGGTGCTCGACAAGGCCTGCAGATCCGGGGGCGGGGGCTAGCGCTTGCTCCTCAGGGTCCTCTCGGACGTCCACTCCAACCTCCCCGCGCTGGAGGCCGTGCTCTCCCACGCGGACGGTTCGGGCGCCGACTGCACGGTCTGCCTCGGGGACGTCGTCGGCTACGGCGGAGACCCGTCCCCCTGCATCCGGATGGTCCGGGCGGCCTGTGACCTGGTGGTCGCGGGCAACCACGACCTGGGTGCCGGCGGCGTCGAACCCCTCGGGAACTTCGGTCCTGCAGCCGCGGTGACGGTCTGCTGGAACAGGAGGGTCCTCGACCGGGACTCGCTCGGGTACCTCGCCGGGCTCCCTCTCACGGCGCAGAAGGCCGGCTGTATCCTCTGTCATTCCTTCCCGCCCGACCCGGGCTCGTTCACCTACATCCTCCATCCGTCGCTGGCACGGAAGTGCTGCAGGCTCTTCCCCGGAATCGTGATGCTGACCGGCCACACCCACGTCCCCGGGTTGTGGCGCCCGGACGGATCGTTCTCGACCGATGAAGGCGGGATCCTCCCGGGATGCTGCGTCGTGGCCGCGGGCAGCGTGGGCCAGCCCCGCGACGCCGATCCGAGGGCGGCCTACCTGCTTCTGGATACGGATTCGGGAATGTACCGGCATGTGAGGGTGGAATACGACGTGGACAGGGCCGCTGAGTCGATAAGGGCCGCGGGGCTCCCCGACGGCCTGTGGATGCGCCTCTACCGCTGAATGCCCGCCCCGGCGGCCCTGATCATCTCGCCGATGACCTCGCCGGCGGTGACGTCCCACCTGAAGCGCCCGGCCCAGACCTTCCCGGCCTCCGACAGGCGCGCCCTCAGGACGGGGTCGGACAGTACGGCCGACAGGGCGTCGGCAAGGGCTGCAGGATCGCCGTGAGGCACCAGGATGCCCGTCTCTCCGTTGCGCACGGAGTCCCTCAGGCCGTCGCTGTCGCTGGCGACCACCGGGGTCCCGCACGCATTGGCCTCGATCACGGTGAGGCCCCAGCCCTCCTTCTCCGAGGGCAGGGCGGCGACGCATGCGTTCCTGAGCTCGGCCAGCTTGCTCTCCCCGGGGACGAAGCCCGTGAAGACGACTCTGTCCCGCAGGCCCAGCCGGTCAGCGAGACGTTCGAGCTCCTCCCGGTAGTCTCCCGTCCCCACGACCCGCAGGACGACGTCCGATCCGCGCTCCCTGAGGATGGAGAGCGCCTCGATCAGGGTCTGCACCCCCTTGTACCTCTTCAGCCTGCCGACGTAGAGGATCGTGCGCGGATCGTGAGCGTCCGAAGGCGAAGGCGCGTATTCGTCGAGATCTATGCCGCAGGGGCTGACGGAGATGTCTCCGCCGGGGATCCCCCTGCGCTCCAGATCGCGTTTCGTGCTCTCCGAGATGGCGACGAAGCGGCAGCCGCGGTACACCCGCGGTATCAGCCTCTCGAGGGCGTTGACGTAGAGTGCCAGGGGGAATGCCACCTCCCTGTAGGCCGTGGTGCCGAAGAGGTGCGGCACCAGCACCAGCACCGGGGCTGGAGACCAGGAGGGCGAGAAGAATGGCAGCTTGCAGAGGTCCTCGACGACCAGGTCGAAGGAGGCCAGGTCGAGATGCCTCCTGCACCATCCCCGGAGGCCCAGGTTGAACGTGGACCGGCCGCTTCTGCGGATTATCCCGACTCCGTCGATGGTCTCCTCCCGGGGCAGCCCGTCGCAGGCCTGGGAGACCTGCACTATCTCATGGCCGGCCGAGGCGGCCCGCCGCATTATCTCGTGGAGGTGCACCTCGGCGCCTCCCGCCTCCGGGTTCCTCGGATCACGCCAGTTGAGCACCAGCACCTTCATGGGGCTTCCCTCGCGCTCTCCGGCGGAGCGGCTGCACGATCCCCGGGGCGGGAGCCCCTCCCGGCGAAGACTCCGATGACGTAGCCCAGCGCCGGGCCGGCCCGCGTGCCCTCCACCGCCATCCTGACGCGGGCCCTCAGCCTGTGCACCGGGCCGACGAGGACGGGATCCAGCGGGAGCCTGACACCCGCCTTGAACAGGATCTCCCTCAGGATCCGGTACGAGAGCGAAGGGCTCATGAACCGGCCGTAAGCCCTGCAGGGCGCGAGGCCGCTCTTCCGCAGGAGCGTCTCGAGGGACCGCCTCGTGAACTGGGTCTCCCATCCCGCGAACCAGGCTCCGGCGGCGATCAGGATCTTCTTCACCGCTGTGTACGGGTGGAATGTCTGGGGGACGTCGACCAGGACGAGGCCCGATGCCGAGAGCACCCTCCTGTTCTCGTCCAGCAGGCCCGCAGGCTCCCGGAAGTGTTCGAGCACTCCCTGATGGAAAACGAGATCGAAGGATCCGTCACGGAAGGGGAGATGGAAGGCGTCGCCGCAGACGAGGGCGGCCCCCGTGCCCCGGCAGACGTCCCTCGCGATCGAGAGCGCGGCGGGGGAGTAGTCGAGGGCGACGGCGAACGCGCCGGCCCGGGCGAGGGCCGCGGTATCGCGCGCGGTGGCTGCGCCAACCTCGAGACAGGCCCTTCCCCGCACGTCCATGGCCAGGGCGATCTCTCCGGTGATCCTCCCGGCGTTGTCGTAGATTTCCCGGGTCTTGCGCCCCCGGGTCCAGAACCTGTCCCAGTGTCCCCTGTCGGATGTCCTCAAGAGATTCTCCCGTTCTGCAGCGCAAAGCTACACTCCCCGCCCCTCCGGGGGGAAGACCTTGCCCGGGAATGGGGGGAGATGTTATGATAACACGATATTACCCGGTCGTCCGGGTCGTTTTATATGGAAAGAAGAACTTTGATGAGGATATCCCTGAGGAGATTCGCGGAGCGCGACCTGCCCTCGCTCGAGCGCTGGCGCGACGAGATCGACTCCGACAGGTACATGGAGAGGCTGAGCCCCGTGAACTTCGACGGTTCGGGATTCGAGGGCTGGGGCCTCGACTATGTCTGGTACGCGATCGAGGTCGACGGTTCCACCGTGGGCGGCATCTGGTTCGACCTGAAGAGGAACGACAGGTCGATAGGAGTGATGGGGATAGTGATCGGACGGACCGAGTCCCTGGGCAGGGGGATAGGACGCAGGGCCATAGCGAAGGCGATCCCCGCCGCCAGGAGGGTGCTCGGTTTCGACACGGTCCGGCTCCACGTCCGGAGAACCAATCCCAGGGCCATCTCCTGCTACCTCGGCTGCGGGTTCGTGGTCACCGGCGAAGGCTCCAAGCTCCTCGAAGACCGCGGCAAGGTCCCCTTCTACCGCATGGAGATGTACCTCGAATCCGGCGTCCCCGTCATGCCGGCGACCGGAGGGCTCGCCCTGCGCGCTTCCGGCACCGGTCAGGCCGGCCGCCGGAGCGAATCCGGCGGGCAGAGGCGCACTGGCTGATCCCGGAGCGGCGTCCCCGGCTCCACCTGCAGCAGACTCCATATCGCATCATGTTGTGAAGCGGCCGGTCCGGCGCACGGCGGCTGGCGCCCCGATGCAAACAGATGTATACATCGGGCATGAGTGCCATCATCGTAGCGAGGAGCTGCTACTCCTTCGGCTACGGCGTCGAGACGCCGTCCGACATCGCCTGCGCGGCGCCCCCCGGGGCTGCCGGAGTGCTGCTCGCCGATTCCGGGGGTCTCCACGGCCAGCACGAGTTCCAGGCTGCCGCCCCGGACGGGATGAAGCCGGGAGCCGGCTGCCGGATCTCCCCGGGGGTGGTCCTGGCCTCCCTCGAAGGCGGCTGGGCCCAGCTCTCGTCCCTTGTCACGGCCGTCTCGTCGCAGCTCCCCCTCGCCGAGGCCTTCTCGTCCGGCACGGACCGTCTCGCGGCGCTCGTCTCCCGGCCTGGTGACGCCCTGGCCCTGGCGGAGGCCGGGTTCTCGGGCGCCCTTTTCGGTGCGGTCCTCCCGGCGTGTTTCGGAAACGATCCCGGGGTGTCGGAGGCTTCGTTCACCGGGGCGGGCATCGTGCCTGCGGCATGCTGGCCGGTCGTTTCCATCGCGGAATCCTCGCGCAGGGCGCACAGGCTTCTGCGGGCCGCCTCCGCCGGTTCTTCCGAGGCTTCGCTGCCGTCACGGGCGTTCGCCTCGCGCCATGCCTCCATGCCCGGCGACGGAGCGCTGGAGCGTCAGTTCACCGGTCTGCGCGCCTCGCGCGAGGGCGCGGCCCTGCTTGCATCCCGGCTGGACGCGTTCCACCCCCATGCGGGCCTCCTCCTGTCGGCCGGAGATGCCGGCAGCGTGCCGCTCCTGCGAAGCATGGCCGAGGAGGCATTCCGGCGCACCTACGGGAACGGCATGGCGGCCCGGAGGCGCCTGGAGACGGAGCTTTCGGCCATAGCGGCCGCGGGCCTGGCCGGATACTTCCTCGCCTTCAGGGAGGTTGCGGAATTCTGCGCCGCGAGGGGCATATCGGCGACGGCGCGCGGGTCGGCCGCGGGCAGCATGGTGAGCTACCTGCTGGGCATCTCGGGGGTCTGCCCGCTGCGCTGCGGCCTGTCCTTCAGCCGGTTCTTCAATCCGCAGAGGCCCGATCCGCCCGACATCGACCTCGACATCGACAGTGCGCGGCGCGACGAGGTCGTGTCCTTCGTCCTGGGCAGGTGGGGCCGGGAGTCGGCCTGCGTGGGCGAGATCGTGAGGCACAGGCGCAGCTCCGCGTTCCGCTGCGCCGCCTCGGCGGCCGGGCTGGGCCCGTCCGACATAGACTCGATGTCGGTGCTCCTCGACGACCGGGATGCCGCGGTCTGGCGGAGGGATGCCGGCAGACGCCTCCTGGCCGACGCCGCCCTGCTCGAGGGCCTGCCCTCGCATGTCGCCCCCCATCCCTGCGGGATCGTGATATCCCCGCGCCCGGTCTGCGAGGTCGTGCCGCTGTCGCCCGGCACGTCGGGCCAGGCCGTCACCCAGTTCGACATGGTCGGAGTCGAGAGAGCCGGGCTCCTGAAGATGGATCTGCTCGGACAGCGCGGCCTCACCGCCATTTCCCTCGCCCTCGGATGGGATGCGCGGGGCGGGCAGGCGGCCCGGGGCGGGATGCCGCACGTCCCGGGGGACATCCGGGACGCCCTCGAGCTGATGGCGTCGGGCAGGACGATAGGCGTCGCACATGTCGAGTCCCCGGCGCTCAGGGGCCTCCTGACGGAGATGAGGGTGGCGAGCCTCGACGACGTGGCGCGCGCGCTGGCCCTGGTCAGGCCGGGCGCCTCGGGCAGCGGGACCAGGGAGCGCTTCTTCGCGGCCATGAAGGGCGAAGCCCGTCCGGAGTGGGAGTTCGACGAGCTTCGCGACATCCTGGGCGGCAGCTTCGGCGAGATGCTCTACGAGGAGGACGTGTCGGAGTGCGCCGCAAGGCTCCTCGGAATCGACGAAGGGCAGGGCGACCTGGTCAGGCGCCGGCTGAAGAGGAAGAGGCTGTCGCCCGCGGATCTCGAGGCATTCGGGGTGGAGGGCGCCCGGGCCTCGGCCGTCCACGCCTTCCTCTCGCGCTTCGCCGGGTACGGATTCTGCCGGGCCCACGCCTACTCGTATGCAGCGATAGCGTGCATCTCGGCATCCCTGAAGGCCTCGAGCCCGGCATGCTTCATGGCCGCCGTCCTGGCAGGAGGCGGAGGCTTCTACGACCAGCGGACCTATGTGGAGGAGGCCAGGCGCCTCGGGCTCGCGATCGCGCCGCCGGGGGTCAACTCGGGGGAGTGGTGCGCCAGGCCGTCCGGTGGGGGCGTGATGCTCGGATTCTCGAGCCTGCGCGGCATGGGGCCCTCGGAGCATGCCGCACTCGTCCGGGGGAGGCCGTACGACTCCCCGGGGCAGGTCGTCGCCGCGGGCGTGGGTCGCGGGGTCGTGAAGGCCATGGCTCAGGCCGGGTGCTTCGGGGAGATCGGCCTGACCCGCCCCGGGGCCCTCTGGGAGATGAACCGCAGGTCCGGTGGCTTCTTCACGCGGGAGGAGGAGGGGCTGCCCGGGATCCCCGAACACTGCAGGAGCGAGATGGTATCGCTCGATCTCGAGTTTCTCGGGGCGGCGGTCACCTGCAGCCCCCTCTCGCTGGTCGATCGCCCGGACGGCACCGTTCCGCTCGATCGTCTCACCGGGGCCGTCCAGTCCGGCATCTGGGGCAGGGTGGCCTCCCGCAGGAGCCTCTCCGAGGGGGCTGGTTTCCTCATGCTCGAGGACGACAGGGGGTATGCCGACGTCTTCCTGCCGTCCCCCCTGTACTCGCAGTCACGCCTGATATCGCGCAGGGAGGGCGCCACCGTCGTACTGAGGGTCGCAGCGGGCCGCGACGGCAGGCTCCGCGCCACGTCCGTCTCCGCCGGCCCATTGACGCCATGCCGCCGGGTGGTATGAAAAGGTGCGGACATGGAGCCGCAGGCCGGACAGGACTGGAGGAAAGAGCATGCCGGAGCCGCTTGCTCCAGGAGATCTCAGGTGGCGCTGTCCCGAGGGTGCCATGGGTTTCGACAGGACCGACAGGGCTTCCACCAGCAACAGGATCGTCGGCCAGGAGCGCGCAGTCAAGGCTGTGAGGCTCGGCCTCGAGATCCAGTCCCTGGGCTACAACATGTTCGTGACGGGCGTGTCCGGCACCGGGCGCGAGTCCACCGTGAAGCGGATACTCGATTCCCTCGACCTCACCACCGATGATCTGAAGGACATCCTCTTCGTGCACAACTTCGAGGATCCCCAGCGCCCGATGGTCATCACCCTACCCGCCGACGACGGGGAGGAGTTCGTCGGGAGCCTCGCCCAGTGCGTCGAGCTCCTGAAGAGCAACATCCCGGCGGTCATGTCGGGCGACCGCATGGGCAGCGAACGCAAGAAGATCCGTGCCGACGCCACCGCGAGGCAGCAGGAGCATCTTGACGCCTTCAGCCGGGAGGCGTCGGAGAAGGGCTTCGCGCTGGTGAAGGTGCAGACCGGACCCGGCCAGTTCGGCCCCGAGGTCCTCCCCGTCGTGAACGGCGAACCCGCAGGATTCGACAAGCTCGACGAGATGCAGAAGGCCGGGAGCCTCACCGCGGAGGCGAGGGAGAAGTACACATCCGATCACGAGGCGCTCTTCGGGCGCCTGATAGACGTGATCAGGCGCAACCAGAGAATCGAGATGGAGGCGGCCGGGGAGGACCAGGAACTCGTCAGGAGGACGCTCAGGCCGACCGTCGAGGGCATCCTCGACAGGCTGAAGGAGACGGGTGACTCCAAGGTGGAGGCCTATGCCGACTCCCTCTCCGCGGCCATCCTCGACAATCTCGAACAGTTCCTCAACCCCGGCGAGGGCGAGGATCCGTACTACCTCTTCTCTGCCAACCTGCTGGTGGACAACAGCAGAAAAAGGGGCAGGCCGGTCGTGATCGAGCAGTTCCCCGACCAGGTGAGCCTCTTCGGCAGCATCGACAGGCTGACGGTCGACAACAAGCCCTACAGCGACTTCACCCTGATCCGCGCCGGGTCGCTCCTCAGGGCCAACGGCGGATACATAATAATGGACGCCATGGACATACTCAGGCAGCCCGGGCTCTGGCCCGCGCTGATGCAGACCCTCCGGAACCAGACCGTGGTCATCAGGCAGCACGATCCGCTGAACCTATTCCCGATCGACCTGCAGCCCGAGCCCGTGGAGATCGACGTCAAGGTGATCCTCCTGGGCTCCGACTACCTCTACACGATGCTCGGCATGAGCGAGCCGGAGTTCGGGCTCCTGTTCCGCATCAGGGCCGACTTCGACGACGAGATGGACCTGACTCCGGAGAACCTGAGGGATTTCGGCGGCGTGATCGCATTCATCGCGGGCAACGAGAAGCTGACCCCTCTCTCCGGGTCTGCCGTGGCCGCGCTCGCCGAGCAGGCCGTGAGGATGGCGGACAGGAGGGACAGGATCTCGACCCAGTTCAGCCGCATAGCCGACTACGCAAGGCAGGCCGCCTACTGGGCCCGGTGCGAGTCGTCCCCCGTGGTCGAGGCCCCCCATGTCAGGAAGGCGATCCTCGAAAAGCGCGAGAGGCTCTCGATGGGGCAGGAGTACGCCCTGGACAGCATCGAGCGCGGCGAGATGATGATAGACACCTCGGGGGCGAAGGCGGGGCAGGTCAACGGCCTGGTGGTGCTGAGCGGCGTCGACTACTCGTACGGCCTCCCGATGAGGGTGACGGCCCGCGTCTCGGCCGGGCGCGAGGGCGTGATAAACATCGAGAGGGAGGCGGATCTCTCAGGCTCCCTGCACACCAAGGGCATCCTCATCATCACCGGCTTCCTCAGGGGCAGGTATGCGCTCGACTTCCCCCTGTCGCTGTCCGCCAGCATCTGCATCGAGCAGAGCTACGGAGGGGTCGAGGGCGACAGCGCGTCGAGCGCCGAGCTCTATGCCCTCCTGAGCGCCCTCTCGGGGCTCCCGGTGCGCCAGGACCTGGCAGTCACCGGGTCCGTGAACCAGTACGGCGAGATCCAGCCCATCGGCGGCGTGAACTACAAGATCGAGGGCTTCTTCAACGTCTGCAGGCGCAGGGGTCTGACCGGCACCCAGGGGGTGCTCGTGCCCGCATCCAACGTCGGGAGCCTCCAGCTCGACGACGACGTCGTGGCTGCGGTCGAGGCCGGCAGCTTCTCCATCTACCCCGTCAGAACCATCGACGAGGGCATCGAACTGCTCACCGGAATCCCCTCCGGATCTCCGGCGGGCCCGGGCGGCTGCTACCCGGAGGGATCCGTCAACGGGCTGGCAGAGGCCTCCCTCCGCCGCATGGCCGAGATCCTCCGGAGCTTCGGCAGGGGGAGCTGAGGGGCCCTTGCGGAGGCCCAGGGTCTTCACGTCGAGCTGGGGCCAGATGGAGAGCGCCGGTTCCAACATCGGCGATCTGGCCGTGTTCGCATCCCAGATGCAGGAGCTCGGCGGTGCCTTCGACGTGGGCGTGATGTCGGGCGACCCCGCGGGGACGGCCGCCCGGTGGGGCGCGAGGGGATTCTCCACCCGCCGGGGGCGTCTCGCCTCGATGATCCGCGGAGTCCTCTGGGCGGACTATGTGGTCGTGGGCGGAGGGGAGCTGGTCCAGGACAGGTCCTCGCTCCTCTACTCGCCGTTCAACCTGCTGCCGTTCCTGCTGTCGTCCTCCTTCGGGAAACGCTCGTTCGCATGGCTCGTCGGGCTCGGACAGGGAGGAGAGCTGCGCCCCTGGACCCGCGCCTGGATAGCCCGGTGCATGGCGACCGCCAGAGGGATCAGCGTGAGGGACGCGCCTTCCGCCGACCTCCTTGCCGGCCTCGGGTTCCGGCCCGGGAGGGTCCTGCGCGCTGCCGACTCCGCCTTCTGCCTCTGCAGCGGGCGCAGGCCGGGCCCGGTGGACTCGGACATCCTCGGGGCGGCGCCCCGCGATGTTTCCAACCGGACAGGAGGGCTTCTCCCGCTCGAGACGAGGCGGAAGCTGGGGCTCGACCGCCCGGGAGGGGGGAGCTCCGCGGCCGCTGACTGGGCTCGCATGCTCGACGGGCACCTCGCGAGAAGAGGGGGCAGGGTCCTCCTCCTCCCTTTCCACACGGGACCGCTCTCCAATTCCGACGACCACTTCTGCCGCGAGGTCCTCGGCAGTATGCAGAGGGCGGACCGCGCCTCGATCCTCGAGACGGAGAACCTGCACGGGTTCATGGATGCGATGGCCGGGTGCAGGGTCGTCGTGACCGCCCCCCTCCACGGTGCGATCCTGTCCGTGGTGACCGGCGCGCTTCCCGTCGCGGTGCCGTACTCGTCGAAGGGTACGAGATTCATGGAGGAGGCGGGGCTCGGCGACCTCTCCGTGCAGACATCCCGGCCCGGGTGGGCGGATGAGGCGGCCGCGCTGGTCGACGAAGCCTGGCGCACGTGCGGATCTCGCTGGTGCAGTCTCTCCGCGAGACGCTCCGAACTGCGGGCCAGGGCCGAACTGAACACGGCCTACTTCGGGTCGGTGTGCGTGACCGCCAGCCTTGCCCCGTCCGTCCCGCGGCGAGTATATTGACATCGCGAAGCTAGGCGACACTGCACCGAAAACGGTGTGGCGCCTATTTTTATCTCTCCGGTACCCGTAACCGTCTGTTCAGGAGGTCAAAGTGGAGAAGGGGTTCAACCCGTTCGCCATGGCTCAGGCGCAGTTCGACCGCGTGGCCGAAATGCTGGGTCTCGAGCCGGGCGTCCGCGAGTTCCTGCGCTGGCCTCAGCGCGAGTACCATTTCACGATTCCCGTCCGCATGGATGACGGCAGCATCCGCGTTTTCCGCGGTTTCCGCGTCCAGCACAGCGACGTTCGCGGGCCCTGCAAGGGCGGCATCCGCTTCCACCCCCATGAGACCGCCGATACTGTGAAGGCACTCGCCACCTGGATGACCTGGAAGTGCTCGGTCGTCGACATCCCCCTGGGCGGCGGCAAGGGCGGCGTCATCTGCGATCCACACGAGCTTTCCCAGCTCGAGCAGGAGCGCATCTGCCGCGGCTGGGTCCGCCAGGTCTGGAAGAACGTGGGCCCCGTGCAGGACGTGCCTGCCCCCGACGTCATGACCTCCGGCCAGCACATGATATGGATGCTCGATGAGTTCGAGACCCTGTCCGGCGGCAAGTACCCCGGCTTCATCACCGGCAAGCCCGTCGGCGTCGGCGGCTCCCTCGGCCGCACCGAGGCCACCGGCTATGGCGTGATCTACACGGTCCGCGAGGCCCTCAAGCGCAAGGGCATCGACATCAAGACCACGACCATGGCGGTCCAGGGCTTCGGCAACGTCGCGCAGTACGCCGTCGACCTCTTCACCCGCTACGGCGGCAAGGTGGTCTGCGTCTCCTGCTGGGATCAGAAGGACCAGGTCTCCTACACCTACCGCAAGATGGACGGGATCGACCTGAAGTTCCTCATGGGCATCACCGACAAGTTCGGCACCGTCGACGCCGGCAAGGCGATAGCGGCCGGCTACGAGAAGCTCCCCGGCGACGCCTGGATCGAGACGGAGGCCGACATCCTCGTGCCCGCCGCCCTCGAGAACCAGATCAACGGCGAGAACGCCAAGAAGATCCACCCGAGGGTCAAGATACTCGCCGAGGGCGCGAACGGCCCCACGACCCCCGATGCCGACGATGTGATCAAGCAGCGCGGCATCTACCTGGTCCCCGACTTCCTCTGCAACGCCGGCGGGGTCACCTGCTCCTACTTCGAGCAGGTCCAGAACAACATGAACTACTACTGGGAGAAGGACGAGGTCCTCTCCAAGCTCGACACCAAGATGACCAACGCCTTCCACGCCGTGGCCGACATGGCGGAGAAGCACAACGTCTACATGCGCGACGCGGCCTACATGATCGCGATCGAGCGCGTGGCGAAGGCGGCCCAGCTCCGCGGGCTCGTCTAGGCGCAGGTACCGGAACCTCAGGGAGGCCCGGGGGTCCGCCCCCGGGCCCTTCATTTCCGCAGACGCGGAAATGAGCAGGCCCGGCAGTTGCCCGCCACCTTGCGGATCCATCTCCACGGCGGGCAATGAGAGGGCCGGAGCGTACTTCCTCGGACGATGCCCGAAGGGCGAACGATCCTCCTGCCGGCTCCTCGGGGAGCCAGCATCGAAACGTAATAACAGGCTGGAGTCATTGTCTCTCGCATGTTTGCTCCGCAAACATGCTGGCGACGCCTTCATTTCCGCAGACGCGGAAATGAAGGCATTTCAAACCAGGAATGAAACCAGGAACAAGAGGTCTCATCGGCCTTCGATCCGGGGGGGGAACCTCTCCTGCGACTTCCTGGTATCCTCGAACGGAGCGGGTCTCATGAAAGCAGGCGCAGGCCGGGAAGGAGGATTACCCCGATGCCTCTGGTAGAGGAGTTCGAGTCGTCGGGACGCTTCCTGTTCAGGTGGCGGAGCTATCTCCCACTGGTCCTCCTATCGGTCGTCGGCGCCTCCCTGGTGGAGTTCCGGTATCCAGGCGGGAGCCATGTCCTGGACACGCTCTGGGAGATGCTATGCCTGCTGGTCTCGCTCTCGGGACTGGCCGTGAGGGCGGTTACCGTTGGCTACGCGTCCGCGGGCACATCCGGGAGGAACACCCGCAGGCAGGTGGCGGACAGCCTGAACACCACCGGGCCCTACTCCCTCGTCAGGCATCCCCTGTACCTCGGGAACTTCCTCATGGCACTGGGGGTCTTCCTCTTCCTCAGGGTCTGGTGGCTCCCTCTGGTCTACTCACTGGCCTTCGCGCTCTACTACGAGCGGATCATGTTCGCCGAGGAGGCCTTCCTTCGCGGGAAGTTCGGCGTCGAGTACATCGCATGGGCCGTGGGGACCCCGGCCTTTGTGCCCGGCAGGAGCAGGTGGAGGGCGCCCGGCAGGCCGTTCGCCTGGCGGACCGTCGCCAAGAGGGAGAGCCAGTCGCTGGCGGCCGTCTGCATAGCGATGTTCGTCCTGGAGGTCCTGGGGGACATCCGTCACACGGGGGCCGTCATCGCCGATCCAATCTGGGTCTGGATAACCGCCTCGTCCATCCTGCTGTATGCCATGATCAGGATCCTCAGGAAGACCACTCGCATCCTGGACGCCGGCAGGCACTCGCCCGCCCCGGAGGTCTGAGCGGTCCGAACCCCGGCGGCATCGTGAGCGTGCGGGTCACCAGGACGAGGATAGGGCTATGAGAGGGACTCCGATCGCGAGAGAGAGCGCGGTGGACACCGCGCCGAACTTCAGGTACTCCACATAGCCGAGATGGTACGAGTCCTTGGCCCGCTCCGCCACGATTATGTTCGCCACCGATCCCACCAGCGTCAGGTTGCCCGCGATCGTCGTGACGAACCCCAGCAGCACCCATCCCGTCGACGGGTCTCCGAGAGATGCGAGATGGGGGCCGGTGAGCAGTGTCATGGGCACGTTCGACACCAGGTTCGAACCGAGCGTGACGAAGGCCGTGAACAGGGCCAGGCCGCCTGCAGAGACGAAATCCATCGAGGGGGCCGCGGCAGCCCATGCCCTGGCGACGACCCCGGTGCCGTTCAGGCCCGCGACCACCATGAAGAGAGCCGCGAAGAACACGAGCAGGGTCCAGTCCACGCGCTCGAATACGGCGGCGGGGTTCCTGCGCCTCGAGACCATGATGACCAGCACTCCGGCGAGGGCTGTGTAGCCCATGTGCAGGCCGGCGAAGAACCCGGCGGCGATGGCGGCCAGAACCGCGTACTCCACCGGCCTGCCCCGGCCGGAGGCCCGGGTCCGGTCAGCGGGTTCGGGAGGCGCGATGCGCACGGAGACCCTTTTCCCGAAGAACAGCACGAGCAGGACGATGTTGACCGCCAGGGCCGCCAGGACCGCCGGCAGGCTCCTCCACAGGTACTCCGAGAAGCCGTATCCGCTCATCGAACCGATGATCATGTTCTGGGGATTGCCCACGAGAGTGGCCGCGCTGCCGATGTTCGCCCCCGTCGCCAGGGCTATCAGGTAGGGCCCCGGATCGAGCCCGGATCTCCGGGCCGCGGACAGCACGAAGGGCGTCATGAACACGCATACCGTGTCGTTCACGAGGAGCGCCGACAGGGCCGCCGCGGATACGGAGGTCATGGCGAGGAGGATCCGGGGCGAACCCGCACAGGCCGTCGCCCGCCTCGCCAGGACATCCAGGACCCCGGCGTCCTCCAGGTAGGCGGACAGGAGCATCATGCTGAACAGCAGCAGGATCGTGGAGCAGTCCACCGCCCGGAAGGACTCCTCCGGAGTCATCACCCCGAGGGCGACCATGAGCAGGGCGCCCAGGAGGGCGCCCGCGGGCCGCCCGATGGGGATGAAGCTCAGCTCCCTGGCCGCGATCAGGACGTACGTGAGCGCGAAGACCGCAATCGCCGCCGCTGTCAGACCGTACCTCCGGTTCGGGCCGTATCGATGCCGATAGATGCGGGATGGGCCGCTGCGGCGCAAGCCCGTGCGCGTCGGCGCCGATGGCAAGCCGTATGCTTGATGTGCTGCTGGCGACAACGAGCATCAGCAGCCAGGATCCGCTGGGGGAAGAATTGGGCATAGAATCCCGATGAGTTCCGCCGTGCCCGCCGTCGATGGAAATGGCTCTGCCGCCGGGGCATCCCCGGTTGCCGACGCCCGCTGCCGATTCATCCTGGCAGAGCTGGGGCTCGAGCGGGACGGCTCCGGCTACGGCCTCCCCCCCTCCCGCGAGCGTCCAATAATCGACAGCATCGAGCTGTACAGCGATTACGACTTCGACGGAGCTCTCTCGATCGTCCTCGCCGTGCATGCCGGGCGAACGCCCGAAAGAGCCCGCCTCCTCTTCGGATCGATCCACGAGAAGGCGGTCTCGGTGCTCTACGGCGAATGGATCTTCATCCCCGAACCCGTGCTCGCCTGCGGTCCGCGCATCGTCCCGCTGGCCTCCGACCTCGCGATAATCGAGTACATCCGGGGATGGAAGGCGCTGATGCGGGATCTCGGCCCCTCCTGCTGCGAGGCCGGGAGCCCCGCCGGCGCGCTTGCCCCGGCATTGCCGCCGGGCCTCGTCTCCGCCTGCTCGGCCGAGGCGGCCCTTTCTGCGATCGGAAGCGGCGACCCCTGCGAGGGGCCCTTCAAGGTATGCCCCGGCATCTGCCTGAAACACGGCTGGAGGGACTCCGTCGCGCACGACCTGGAACAGGAGGGAGCCCTGGCGCGATGCGTCGGAGAAAGGCTCCGCCAGGCGTTCGACATACTGGGGGAGTCCAGGGTCTGATCCCCGTGCGGAGTCGAATTGTCGACGAATCGTCAGGATGTTGACACCCCGTCGGGCCGGACGCCTCTCCCCGCTCTCTGCTCTCCGCCGGACATGACCCCGGGCACCCCGGCAGTACGATCTTGACCGGCGCCATGCGGGTTGATATGGACGAATGCACGAGTCAGGAAACACTCCACGGCCGGGCATCCGGCAGGGAAGGACCCCATGGGGGACGGAGCGATGGATGCAGCAGTGCTTCTGCGCAGCAGATGGGACGAACTGGAGGGCTTCGAGTCGGATCAGGACAGGGGGATCCCGGCCCCTCCCGCACAGCCCGTACCTCCCGCGGACGCGAAGATCATCGAACTGCCCCCCGCGGATTCCGATCATGCAGGTCCCGCTCTCGGCCGGATGCTCTCGGACAGGAGGAGCCGGCGCAGCTATTCCGCTGGGGATCTCTCGATCGGAGAGCTCTCCTTCCTGCTCTGGGCCGCCCAGGGGCTCCTGAAGCCGCTGCCGAAGCAGGCCGGCTTCCGCACCTCCCCTTCGGGCGGGGCGAGGCATCCCCTCGACACGTACGTCGTGGTCTCCCGCATCTCCGGCATCGAGCCCGGGCTCTACGTCTATCTTCCGAACGGCCACTCGCTCTGGCGCAAGGCAGCCCATCCCGGGAAGGAGAAGCTGCTCGAAGCCTGCAACGGCCAGGCTTTCGCCGCATCGGCCCCCGTCCTGGTGATCTGGGCCGCCGTCCCGGCGCGGAGTTCGTGGAGGTATGGCCCTGCCGCGCCGAAGCTGGTCCTCCTCGATGCCGGCCATGCCTGCGAGAACCTCTACCTGGCCTGCGAGCATCTCGGGCTGGGGACCTGCGCCATCGGGGCGTATCTGCAGGACGAGTCGGACCGCATGCTGGGCCTCGACGGCCGGAGTGAAACGACCGTCTACATGGCCCCCGTCGGGAGGCGCAGGGGCTGATGCTCTTCCTCGGAACGGCGGTGAACGCCGCGACGGTCGCGGCCGGAGGCATCCTCGGGTGCCTCGCAGGGTCCAGGCTGCCGGCCAGGCTCTCTCCCGCCGCCTTCCGGGCGATAGGGCTCTTCACGCTCGTAATGGGGGTCTCCATGGCCCTGGAGACCGGCAGCTTCCTCATACTGGCGATCTCCTGCATCGCGGGCTCCATTGCCGGAGAGGCCGTGGGGCTGGAAGCCCGGCTCCTGCGACTGGGGGAGAGGATCAGAAACAGGGCGGGCCTCTCCTCGGCCACCTTCGCCCAGGGCATGACCACGGCGTTCCTCCTCTTCTGCATGGGCTCCATGACCGTCGTCGGCTCTCTGGAGGAGGGGCTGGGAGGCTCTTCGGAACTGCTCCTGGCCAAGGCCGTCATGGACGGATTCGCTGCGCTCATGCTGGCTTCCGCCCTCGGGTTCGGAGTGGTGCTCTCGATAGTGCCGCTGGTGCTGTACCAGGGCGGGCTGACTCTGGCGGCATCGCTCTTCGGCGCGTCCATCCCGGCCGGCCCGGTATCCGAGATGTCGGCGGCGGGAGGTGTGATCCTGGTGGGTCTGGGCATCGACATACTCGGGATAAGGAAGATCGAGGTGGCGAACATGCTGCCCGCCCTCCCGCTGGCGCTCGCAGCGGGATGGATCGCGGGATGAGCGCGGAGAGGCGCCCTTGAACCTCGCGCTCCAGGTCGACTTCGACCCGTCCCGTCCCACGGGCATCGGCCGCTACGGCATAGAGCTCTCGCGCAGCCTCGAGGCTTCCGGCGAGAAACCGACGGTGTGGATAGAGTCGGGGCGCCTGGCGGCATGGAAGAGGCTCGGGATCGGTACCGGGCCTGTCCGCGTACTGCACCGTCCCGGCAGGATCTCCTCCCGGATAGGCCCCGGCGTGTTCTCCGCCCTGGACGGAGTCGACCTGGTGCATTCCTTCGGGAGCACCGTGCCGAGCATCCACGGAGGCAGGACGAAGAGGTCGACCATGATCCACGACCTGGGGCCCTTCCTCCACCCGGAGATGAAGGAGGCCGGCGACACGGCGGCCTGGAGGGCCCGGATATCGGATGCCGCGGGATGCGCCGACTGCCTGCTGGTCAACTCCCGCACCACGATGGACGACCTGCTCGGCATCTTCCCGCTCGCCGAGGGGCGCGTCTTCCTCACTCCTCCCGGCGTCGACCATCTCCCCCCGCCTTCCGATCCTGGCAGGAAGCCCCCCGGAGGCGGCCACGTCCTCATGGTCGGACTGATCGAACCCAGGAAGAACCTGGGGCGTGTGTTCGAGGCCTGGGCGATGCTCGAGCGGGAGGCCGGCCCGGGCGGCCTCCCGAACCTCGTGGTGGCCGGTGCGGACGGATTCCGCGCAGGCGAGATAAGGGACATCCCCGCGCGCCTGGGCATAGCCGGGAGCGTGCGGTTCGAAGGGTACGTGACGGAGCGGAGGCTTGCCGAGCTGTACTCGGGCGCATCCATCCTGGTGCACGCCGCCGTCTACGAGGGTTTCGGCTTCACTCTGCCCGAGGCCTTCTCCTACGGCCTGCCCGTGGCGGCATCGGGAAGGGCCTCGATCCGCGAGATGTTCTCCTCCGCCTGCGACCTGTTCGATCCCTCCGACCCGGTTTCGATAGCCACCGCCGTGAAGCTCTGCATGGACAGGGGAGTACCGGAGGAACAGCTCGCAGAGAGGCGCAGGATCCTATGTAAGTACACGTGGGCGAACTGTGCGGAAGCCACGATGAAGGCCTTCCGGACAGTGACGGGGGCCTGACCGGCATGTCCAGGGTGCTGCTCGCGGGATGCCCGGGAGGTTCGGAGCATTCCGGCGAGGGAGCCTGCGCGGCGCGCACCTCTAGGTTCCTCGCGGCCCTCGAGGGGGAGGGCCACGAGGTCGCAGCGGTATCGGGAGCCGGACCGGCCGGGGCCTCGAAGCTCAGGAGCCTGCTCGCGGGGGGCCGTTTCGACTCTGTCACCGCCATCAGCCCCTATCCGGCCGAGGCGGCGGCTCTTGCCGGCTCCGACTGCCCCCTCTGGATCGACATCAACGGCTCCCATACGTCCGAAGTGGTCTGCGCGTCGGACGACCCTGTGACGAGGCGGATGCATGCCGTGCGGATCTCGAGCCTCGAATCCGCGCTCCTGGCAGCCGGGGATGCCTTCTCGACCCCGACCTCGCGGCAGAGGCTGGCCGTGCTGGGTGAGCTCCTGATCTCCGGCCGCATAGGGGCCGCCGCACTGGCGGCGCCTCCCGTGCACGCGATACCGCACTGCGCCATGCCCCGCCCAGCAGGCATCCCGCGCAGGAAGGCCCCGGCGGGATGCTTCCCGGTGGTCTCGACCGGCTCCTTCAACACCTGGTTCGACCACGAAACGCTGTTCAGGGCTCTGGAAGGGGCCATGAAGGCGGACGGGAGGATATCCTTCACAGCCACGGGAGGACCCACGCCCCATTCCGGCGGAGGGTGGTCGGAGTTCTCGGCGCTCGCCGCATCGTCACCCATGAGGGACCGCTTCCGCCTGGCGGGATGGCTGCCCGGACCCGGGCTCGCGGAGGTCCTGGAAGGGGCGTCCGCAGCCGTCTTCGCCGACCTGCCGGGGCTCGAGACCGAGCTCGGCGCGCGCACGAGGACCCTGGACTGGATCGCCCGGGGGATCCCCGTCGTGTGCACCGCCGGGTCTGAGGTGGCCGCCGAGGTCGAGTCGCACGGGCTGGGCCTGGTGGTGCCCCAGCGCGATCCCGGAGCCATGGCCGGCGCGATCCTGCGGCTGGCTTCCGATCCCGGGCTCGCATGCCGCATCTCCGAAGCCCAGGAGAGATGGCGTCTCGGTCCCGGGTCCCTGCGGGAGATCTTCGCCCCGTACCTGCGATGGGTCGGCTCCCCCGCCAGGACGCTTTCCGCGCCGTTCCGGAAGGCGCCGGTCCCGCGGTTCGGCTCCGCTGCCTATCGGGTCTTCCTGTTCCGGGATCTGGCGGGGGTGTTCGGATTGTCCACGGCCCTGCGCAGGGCCGTGGGGATCCGCCCCCGGAAGGCTCAGGCCCTCCGGCAGTAATCCTCCAGGAGTCTTTCCGCCATACCCTGGGCCGCGCGCTTCACCCGCCCCCCGCCGGGCGGGGTGGCGAACCGCGACAGGAGCAGGTGCCCCGAAGGCTGTCGCATCCCTTCCACCCGCCACGAGAGCCCCATGGCCGTACCCTCCGCCAGCGCCCTGAGCTGGCGCCCGCGCAGGGCGAGGGCTGCCGAGAGCGCCCAGACGGCCTGGTAAGCCAGCATCAGCGGCAGCATCGAGCGGAACAGGCCGGCGGGCAGGTGCCGCCTGAGGACCAGCAGTCGGTTGCGGACGCAGTTGATCTCCTTGCCCAGAGGATTCCTCGAACCGGTGGCGGAGTGCTCGTGGGCTATCACCGCGTCCGGTTCGTACAGCACGCGCCATCCCCCCGCGTGGAGCCTGAATCCCAGGTCGACGTCCTCCATGTAGAAGACCAGCCGCTCCCAGAACAGCGTTTTCCCGTCCTCGAGGGCGTCACGGCGGACGAGACAGGCGCCCGCGCACGGGAACGGCACCTCCGTGCGGCTTGCGAATTCCGAGGCCGGGCGGCCGGCCCCCCTGTCCCTGGCGAAGCCCATGTGGTCGGTTTCGCCTCCGGCCGAATCGATCAGTCCGGGGTCGCGCGAGTTCCTCATGGAGCTGGTGACGGCGCCGACCCCGTCCCCGGGCCCTCCCGCCGCGCCGACAAGGGCTTCCAGCCATCCCGGTGCGGCCACGCAGTCGTTGTTGACCAGAGCGAGGAGAGGGTTGGAGGCCTCGGCAGCCGCGATGTTGTTGGCCCGCGCGAACCCCAGGTTGGAATCGAGCGCGATCAGCCTCACGGAAGGGAAGTCGCGCACGACCATTCCCGGCGAACCGTCCGTCGAGCCGTTGTCGACCACCAGGACCTCCGCCGGGGCGGGCTCCTGGGAGAGGATGGAGGGGAGGCATCTCGACAGCAGGTCCCTGCCTTCGTAGTTGGGGACGATCACGGTGACCGGCGCGCGGGTGCTCATCTCCAGTCCAGCCTGTAGAGGACGCGGGTATAGGTCTCGCCGCCCGAGAGGGACGTACCCCCGGGGAAGACCCAGGAACCGAGGGGCTCGAACGCGACGCCCAGGCGGTCCTCCGAGCCTGCCAGCCGGGCTACGGCCCCGTGCGGATCGAGGATGTGGGTGGCCCCGTGGTCCCTCAGGTACGAGACTGAGGCCATTGCGTCGGTGTCGAGCCCGGGGTACCCGGACCGGGCCCCGGGCGTCACCAGGCCGCCGAGGTCGAGGAGCCGCCTGTGCCCCTCGTACCCGAAGACCCCTATCTCCTGCACCGCGACCAGCGATCCCGGAGGGGTGAGGGAGTCGAGCCCCGACGCCACCTCGCGGTAGATCTCCATGTTGGCCGCCGCGACGGCCATGTGGGGCCAGACGGCCGAAGCCGAGAGTCCGATCTGCAGGGCAAGCGTGAGTACCGAGGCGGCCCCCGCGCCCCGGCGCGGCACGGGCCCCGGGCCGAAGGCCGCCGACGCCAGCCCGGCGAACAGCAGGGGCATCACGGGGACCATGTAGCGCGTGGTCGCCGGAGCTCCGCCCGCGAGCAGCATGACGGACAGGATCACCGCGGGGAGGACAGCGAGGGAGATGCCTGTCTTCCTCCGCCCCGATCCCTCCGGCGAGGATCCCCTCCCGCGCACGACGGCGCAGATGGCGGCGGCGGCGAGGGGACCGCAGGAGACGGCGAGCGATCCGGCCAGACGGGGCAGCTCCGATGCCAGATAGGAGAGGATCGGAACGGTGCTGGCCTTGGCCGATACGGCTTCGGGGACGGCCCTTCCGAAATAATGGAGGGCGAAGAGGCTCCAGGCCGATACGACCGCCACCCAGGGCAGGATCAGCAGCGCGGTCCGGCGGAGGCTGGTCCTGTACTCGCTGCGCAGGAGGCCAAGGGGTCCGAGGATCGCGAGCTCGGGCCTGACGAGGAAGGCCAGCCCGGCCAGGGCGCCAGGTGCAAAGGGCCGGACGGAGCGTGAGAGCATCGTCAGGAGCCAGGCCGCCGCCACGGCCGCGGCCAGGGAGGCCTCCATCCCCGAGGCTCCCCAGCGGGTCATCCAGGGATCGGCCATGCAGAAGATCATTACTGCGGCCGGAACGCTCCCGCCCTTGTTCCCGGCGATCCGCCCCGCGGCCGCCCAGGCCAGGACGGCGGCCGCTCCCGCCGAGATCGACGACAGGAGCCTGGCCGCGACGGGCCCGCCGAGCCCGGCATGGAAGGGAAGGGACAGGAGGAACGCCCAGGCCGGGCTGCTGCATGCATAGACCGGGGGGGTGCCCGCGGAGAATCGCAGGCCCTCACCTCCGGCGAGGTTCCGGGCGTACTGGAGATGGATGTAGGTGTCGTCTATGGCATATCCCCGGGGGAGCAGGAAGAGCAGGGCCGCCCAGGCCGCCCCTGCGGCGAAAGGCGCGAAGGCGCCGAGCGGATTCCTCAGAGGAGGACCCCCAGCTCCTCGACCATCCGGGCGGCTCCGAGGTAGACCTCCTCGATCCCTTTCGCAACCATGTAGGCGGGGGTCGTGACGACCCTGAAGACCGGGTCGGTCACTGCATCGGAAGCCGGGCATTCGACGGTCAGGGCCCCCAGGGCGCGGGCCCGTGCGGCATCCCCGCACTCCGAGCCCAGCGTGATCGTGACCCCCGGCAGGCACGCCGCGAGGATCATGGGGGCTATGCACATGGCGCCGATGGGCCGGCCAGCCTTCCTGGCGCCGGCGACCAGGGATGCGACCGACGGCTCCACCCAGCCGGACGCCCCGTCCTCCGCGACGCGGCACAGGGTCGTCGCTGCGCCCATCCCTCCCGGAATGACCACCAGGTCGAAATCCGGAGGCCGGAAGGAGCTCAGGGGACGTATCCTGCCCCTGGCCATCCTCGCCGCCTCGTCGAGGACCCTGCGTGACCCGGCGGCCGCACCGGTGAGATGGTTGACGGTTGCCGCCTGCTCGATGTCGGGAGCCGCGAACACGGTCTCGAAGCCCGACTGGCGCAGCGCGAGCATGGCGCAGACCGTCTCGTGTATCTCGGAGCCGTCCCTGTTCCCGCATCCCGACAGCACGATCAGCGCTCTCTCGGGCATTCCGTCCTCCCATCGACCTGCACGCCGGCCGGCACGAGGCACCGGCCGGTGGAATATGGGCCGGGGGGGCCCCGCCGATCAGTCCGCGGGGAATCCGGCCGCAGCCCTCCTCAGGATTCCGAGGAGCAGCGCCTCGCCGGGGGAGTCGAATCCCCCCCGCAGCGCCGCGCCCTCGGGCAGCGATACGAAGCTCGCCGAATCGCGGTCGACCGTCAGCCAGCCCACCTGCGGCAGCGTGGCGCCTGTCGGGCTCGACGGCAGGCTGGCCCCTCCGGACGGTCCCGCGGAGACGTAGAGGACTCCCCCGGCGCGCTCGGTGCGCAGGATGTGGATGTGCCCGGACAGGACCGCCTCGATGTCGGCCCTCTCCGCCGCCGCCCTCACCCCCCCGGCGAGCCCGGGCCCCCCCTGCCCCTCGAGCCAGCACGGCCTGTGCGTGACGAGCACCGACGCGCTCTCGGGAGAGACCCCCGACAGCAGGGAATCCAGGCCGCGGAGCGCGGTGCCGGTGTCGCCGATGTCGCCCGACGTGTCCCACGACACGATCAGCACGCCCATGACGGTGTCCACGCCGGTGCCGGGAGCCGGCACGGAAGGGGTCGCGACCGGCCCGCCCCCCGGACCTGCGTCATCGTGGTTCCCCGGGGTGGCGAAGAATGGTACGGACGACACGAGCGGGGCCAGGAGGGCCGATGCCTCGGCCCACTGGGATTCCGGCCCGGCCGGACCGGATCCCTCTATCAGGTCGCCCACGGAGATCACCGCGTCCGGGCGCATGGAAACCGCCAGCGAAACGCACCGGCCGAAAGCCTCCGTGTCGTCTCCGCCCGTGGTTCTGTCCCCCAGGACCGCGATCCTCACAGGGGCCGCCATCAGTGCGGCAAGGACGACGGCATGCATGGAATCCTCCCGTGTTCTCCGGAAGATATCCCCGCTCCCCGCCCGGCGTCGACGAAACCCCGGGCCCGCAGTGAAGCCCCCGGGATAGACCCGGACCCGCGCCAGTGCTACATTCCCCGGAACGAAGGAGGCGGTATGAGGGTATCCGCGCTGCCCGCCGTGCTGGCGGCCCTGTCCTGCGGCTGCTACTACGGCTCGATGCAGGGTGCGAGGACGATGGGGGAGGAGCGCGCCTCCTTCAGGGGGGGCGTCATGATGCCCGCCTATTTCAGCAGCGCGGACAGGCTCGAAGCCGAGGAGACGGGGGAGGACTTCATGGACTCCTATCCCGGCTTCTCGTTCTCCGTGGGGGCCACCGAGACGATAGACCTCGGGCTGGCGGCGATGGGCTACGGCATAGGCCCGTTCATCAAGTACGGGCTCCTGGATCCCGGTTCCGAGCGCGCCCTCTCGATCCTGGGCGGCATCAACTATGTCATGCCCCCCCAGGTGGTGAGTCCCAGAGGGTCCATACAGGCCGGGACGCTCCTCGGCAGCGATCTGGAGGTGTACGGGGGATGGGAGGCCGGATACGGGCCCGATCTGTCCGACATCCCCGATGACGAGTACGGCGACAGGGACTGGGATGCCGTGGAGAACACCTTCTTCCATGCCCTGAAGGCCGGCTGCATCTACACCATCAAGGGCGAGGGGTCGGAGGGGGAGTACGGCATGTTCGTACCCGAGCTCATCGGGTTCGAGTTCTCGGTCCCCCTGGATCTCGAGACCGGCATGATCGTGGCCGGGCTCAGCGTCGGCTACTAGCCCGGCGGAACAGGAAGCAGCGCCGGCGGGCCGAACCTGCCGGAGGGATCCGGTCCGGCTCCCTCGAGTCTCAACAGGGAAAGCTTCAGCGAGATGTTCCCGGGATCCGAGCCCGAGTATCCTCCGGGCCCGTCCGCCGCGACCACCCTGTGGCACGGCACGATCAGCCCGACTGGATTCGATCTGCAGGCCCCCCCGACCGCCCTCGCCGCTCCTGGCCTGCCGACTGCGAGGGCGAGCATGCCGTAGGTGGCCACCCGGCCGTACGGGATCCTCCTCATCGCCCCGAGCACCTCGAGCCTGAAGCCCGACACCCCTCCCAGGTCCACGTCGGATGTGAACTCGACGCGCTCACCGTCGAAATAGCGGTCCAGCTCGTCCTTCAGGAGGCAGGAGGGCAGGGGCGGGGCGGGGGTATCAGAGAGGAACCGCGCGCCGGTGATCCCCGACGCGCCGATCCCGATCTCGAACATCCCGAGGCTCGAGGAATAGCCGTAGGTGCCCGGCCGGACCCCCGCTGCTACCACAGGCTCTTTATCTGCCCCCACGTGGTCCGGGAGAGGGAGGTGTAGATGGTGCCCGGCGTGACTGCGACGATCGTCCAGGTCGTGGACATGTTCTCGCTGGTCTCGTCGTGGCCGGTGAGCCCGTTGCCCCCGGTGGGGGTCTCGGTGCCCTCGGTGAAGTCGATGCGCTGGTAGGAGTACCCGGACGAGTGAGCCGCCAGGGAGATGGGGACCTGGCTCGCCGAAACCACGTCGGTCATGTATGCGGTCGGCGAGGTGTCGCCGTCGGGGCCGTCGAGGCTGATGCCGGTCTTCTCCACCCTGCGGGCGGTGTCGTCTCCCCAGAGGGCGTAGTCGAGGTCGTAGACGCGGTCGGACGTGCCGTCCCAGTAGAACAGCACAGCGACCTCGTCGCCGTTGGTGAGTCCCGCCGTGGAGTTGATGTAGCCGTTGGGCGGGGTGGTCATCTGGGTTCCCACGCCGGTGTTCATGAGCTCGTAGTCGGGAGCCTCGCCGTACGTGGTCTGATAGTTCGCACCGTTCATGGCGACCGTGATGACGC
This sequence comes from Candidatus Fermentibacter sp., assembly GCA_030373045.1. Taxonomy (NCBI): domain Bacteria; kingdom Pseudomonadati; phylum Candidatus Fermentibacterota; class Candidatus Fermentibacteria; order Candidatus Fermentibacterales; family Candidatus Fermentibacteraceae; genus Candidatus Fermentibacter; species Candidatus Fermentibacter sp. The sequence continues at coordinate 16,675 of JAUCPW010000025.1, read as the reverse complement.
CGCCCGCGGGCAGGCTGGAACCCGCGGGGAACTTGACCAGGAAGTCAGCCGAGACGTTGGTCACGGCTCCGACGACGATCTGCGGGTAGAAGCTGGCGAGGGTTGCCGAGGTGCCGTACAGGTCGCAGAGGTATACATAGTCGAGGGATATGGAGGATGCAGTGGGGTTGTAGATCTCCACGAACTCGCCCTCGGTCGGTGTTACGCAGACTTCGGAGATCAGGGGTATCCCCTGGGCCGATGCAAGGGTTGCCAGTACAAGCGCGATAATCGGTAGATTACGCATGACGGTTCCGCCTTCCGGGTTGTGTGATAACGGAATATGCAGTTCCGGGAAAGGTATGGACAGAGATGACCGGAATCCCCGGCCGGCTGGTGGACATGCACGTTCACACCACCGACTCCCCCGACGCGGAGCTCGAAGCCGCTGAACTCGCATCCAGGGCCGCCGGCGCCGGTCTCCGGGGCCTGGGATTCGTGGCGCACGTCGACTTCCACCCCTCGGACTGCTGCACGGGGGCGTTCAGCGCCGGCGGATACGATGCCTCCTTCGGGCGGGCGGCGATCTCCGCGCAGGAGGTCATGCTGCTGAAGGGGGTGGAGATAGGCGAGCCCCACCTGTTCATGGGCAGGGCTGAGGAGGCCATGGCCGGCCGCAGGTACGACTTCGTCACCGGGGCGCTCCACTGGGTCGGCGACCGCCTGCTCCTCGACGCGGAGGGCTTTGCGGGCTCGACCCCGGAGGAACTCGTCGAGAGGTACATCCTGGAATCGACAGAGATCGCCTCGACTTCGCGCATCGACATCCTGGCGCATTTCGGGATCTGGCGCAGGGGGCTGGCAAAAGCCGGGATGCCCGTGGCGCCGGACGAGGCCGCCATCTGGCCGGGCCTCCTCGGGAGGCTGTTCGAGGCGATGATCGACAGGGGGATCGCCCTGGAGCTGAACACGGCGGGCCTGAGGAGGCGGGAGGCCGTCACCTACCCGACCCCGGCCGTCCTCTCGGCCTACAGGAGGCTCGGAGGTCGGCTGGTCACCCTGGGCTCCGACACCCACGGCGAGCCGCACGTCTTCTTCGGGCTCTCGCGGGGTGCCGAGGTCCTGGCTGCGGCAGGCTTCGACCGGGCCTTCTTCTTCAGGGAAGGGGAGCCGGTCTCCTATCCGCTGGGCTAGCCTTCGGCCGCCCTGCCCCCGGTCCCCTGAAGCGCCGGATCGCAGGCAATCCCGCTCTCGAGATCGTGCAGGAGCCATTCCCCGACTCCGTCCCGCCTCTGCCGGTTCTCCACCAGGGCCGCGATGAGCCTCGGGAGGGCCAGTCCGGAGCCGTTGAGGGTGTGGACGAATCTCGTCCTCCCTCCGCCGGAAGGCCTGAACTTCATGTTCCCGCGCCTGGCCTGGAAGTCCCGGAAGTTGGACACGGAGGAAACTTCCAGCCATCTCTGCTGGCCGCCGGACCAGATCTCTAGGTCGCAGCACTTCGCGGCCGAGAAGCTGAGGTCGCCTGTCGAGAGCAGAACCACGCGGTGGGGGATCCCGAGCGTCCTGAGCAGGGAGCAGGACTGTTCGACCATCTCCTCGTGAGCCGCCGCGGACCTGTCGGGATGCTCCAGCCTCACCATCTCCACCTTCTCGAACTGGTGGACCCTGTTCAGCCCCCTGGTCTCCCTTCCGTAGGAGCCCGCCTCGCGCCTGAAGCACGGCGTGTAGCAGCACATCCTGACGGGGAGGTCCCTCTCGTCCAGCGTCTCACCCCGGTAGAGGTTGGTCACGGGCACCTCGCCGGTCGGGATGAGATAGAGGCCGTCGCCGGGCAGGTGGTACATGTCGTCGCCGAGCTTGGGAAGCTGCCCCGTGGCCGTCATGCTCTCCGCGGAAGCCAGGAATGGCGGCCATATCTCCTCCATGCCCGAGGCGGAATGGCGGTCGAGCATCCAGGAGATGAGCGTCCTCTGGAGCTTCGCGGCCCAGCCCCGGAGGAGGATGAAGTTCGATCCCGCGATCCTCCCCGCGGCTTCGAAGTCGAGCACGCCCGCGAGCAGATCCCAGTGGGGTCTGGGTTCGAAATCGAACCGGGGCTTCTCCCCCCACTCGCGCAGGACCACGTTTGCGGAGGCGTCCTTCCCGACCGGGACGTCCTCGTCGGGGATGTTGGGGAATGTCAGCTCCAGGGCGTCCATCTGCTCTCCCAGGGTCTTCTCCCCGGCCTCGAGCTCCGGTATGCGCTCACCGGCCGCACGTGCCTCCTCCAGGAGGGCCGATGCGTCGCCCCCTCCACGCTTCACGGCCGACACGCGCTGCGAGAGTTCGTTGCGCCTCTTGCGCAGTTCGTCCAGCTCGTGGACTGCCGCCCGCCTGGCCTCGTCGCACGCGCTCCATTCGTCGATCCTGCAAGGTTCGTTCTTCGATGCGCAGGCCCGGGCCACCTTCGCCGGGTCGTGCCGCAGGAGCTCCCTGTCAAGCATATGTGCTCCATCCTCTTTTCATGTCCGGAACGGGGATCATGCGAACCTGGGCAGGAACACGACCAGCCCCACGGCCAGCGCCCCGAGAGAGGCGATCAGCACGCCGGCCGCGGCCACGTCCTTGGCCGCGCGGACCAGAGGATGGCGCTCGGGCGCGGTCCTGTCAGCCAGCCTCTCGACGGCGGTGTTCATGGCTTCCGCGCTCCAGACCGTCGAGACGGCCAGGATGACGGCCGTCCACTCCCCGGACGAGAGCCTGCATGCGATGCCCAGTGCCATCACCGCCGCCGTGGCTGCGAGATGGATCCTGGCGTTCGTCTCGGAGGCCACGAGGGTCCGGATGCCTCTGAACGCGTATCCGAAGCTGCGAATCCTGTCTTTCACGAACCCTCCCGCCTCATCTCAAAACCGGGATGACCCCGTCCCCGGTGAGGACGACGCCGATCGTCGGGCCGCCGCCCCCTGTGCCTCCCCGGCCTGCCGCGGCGATCCCCGCCGCCGCACCGATCGCCAGCCCTGCCACGGCATCCGAGACGTGATGATCCCCCCGGTGCATCCGCGAGAGGGCCGTGAATGCCGCCAGGGCTGCCACGGGTATTCCGGCCGAGGGCCCGTGCTCGCTCCAGACCACGGCCGCGAAGGCTGCGGAGGACGCGGAATGGAACGAGGGGAAGCTCATGCTGTCCGACCCGTCCGGCCTCTCCCTGCGTGTCGCGACCTTCAGGAGCCCCGACATCCCGTAGCTCAGCGCGAGGGCTTCCGTGCAGCGCATGCCGGTCAGTTCGAGCCCATCGTCGTCGAGAAGGCCTCCGGCGGCCCAGAGGCCGGAGGAGAGGCCGATCGAAGCGTAGCCGAAGAGCAGGTCGCAGGCATCGGAAGCCGCGTCCGCCGGCCCGTCCCCCAGGAATCCCGAAACGTCCCCGGCGGGTTCGAGAACCAGGGCCATGCCGGTTGCCGAGGCGCCGAAGCCGGCCGCCGGGCCCGAGATCATGTCGAGATAGCCTTCCCCCAGGTCGTCGACGAACGAGTCGAGCGACGCCATCAGGATCAGGAGGAAGGCCCCGACAGGCAATTCACCTCCCGCGGCCCTTCGCGTAGAAATCCTTCACCGAGCGAACGACCTCTCCGAGCTCCTCCTCTGTGAGTTCTCCGAAGACGGGCAGCGACAGGACCTCCGCGGCGGCCTTCTCGGACGCGGGGAAGTCGCCCGCGGAGTATCCCAGGCTCGAGAAGCACTCCTGCAGATGGAGGGGGAGCGGGTAGTAGACGGCGCAGCCTATCCCGGCCGACTTGAGATGGGCCATCAGGCCGTCCCTGTCGGCCGCCCTGACGGTGTACTGGTTGTAGACGGACCACGCCCTGGGATCGATCACGGGGGTGGCTATCTCATCGACATCGGCGAAGGCCCGGGCGTAGAACTCGGCGTTCCGGCGCCTCCCGTCGTGCCATCCGTCGAGATGCCGCAGCTTGACCGTGAGGAAGCCGGCCTGGATGGCGTCCATCCTGCTGTTGGTGCCCACCTCGCGATGGATGTAGCCCTGCCCGCCGTGCTCGCGCAGGCTCACCAGCCTGTCGGCCAGCGCGCAGTCGTCGGTGACCATCGCGCCCGCGTCGCCGAGGGCGCCCAGGTTCTTGGACGGGAAGAAGCTGAAGCATCCGATGCGCCCGAAGGTCCCCGCCCTGCGTTCCTTCCACATGGCGCCGATCGACTGGCAGGCGTCCTCGACCAGGGATATCCCCCAGTCCGAACAGGTCCTCTCCAGGGAGTCCATGTCGGCCACCTGGCCGAAGAGGTCCACCGCGACCAGCGCCCGTACCGCCAGCCCCGTCCGCCTGTCGACGGCGCCCCTGTCCGTCAGGGCGCAGTTCTGGTCGAGGAAGCGCTTGAAGGCTGCCGGCGAGATGTTGAAGGTGTCGGGCTGGATGTCGATGAAGACGGGTATCCCTCCTGCCCTGACGATGGCTCCCGCCGATGCGAAGAACGTGAACGGCGTGGTGACGACCTCCTCGCCCGGCGCCAGGTCGAGCGCCTGGAGGGCGAGGATGATGGCGTCGGTGCCGGAGGCGCAGCCCACGGCGCGCCTCGCGTCGCAGTAGCCCGCGAGGTCATGTTCGAACCTCTCCAGAGCGGGGCCCTTTATGAAGCGCGATCCAGCCAGGGCCTCGTCGAGGACGGCTCGCAGCTCGGAAAGTATGGGCGCGTGCTGGCGGGAGATGTCGAGTAGCGGAACGGGCATATCCGGTGCCTCCGTGCTAGTGGGCGCCCTTCCCGGTGATCATCACGATCATCGTGCGGAGCATTATCTCGATGTCCAGGAACAGCGACTGGTTCTCCATGTAGAAGAAATCGTACCTGAGCCTGTCGGCGATGTTCTCCACGGTGTCGACATAATCGAGCTTGACCTGCGCCCAGCCCGTGATGCCGGGCTTGAGGGTGAGCCTCTTCTCGAAGAACGGATAGACCTTCTTGAGCTCCTCGACGATCTTGGGGCGTTCCGGCCTCGGGCCGACCACCGACATCTCGCCCCGCAGGACGTTGATGAACTGCGGGATCTCGTCGAGATGGGTCTTCCTTATGAAGGCGCCGACCCTGGTGATCCTGGGGTCGTTCTTGCCGGCCCAGACTGGTCCCGTGTTCTTCTCGGCCTCGCTTATCATGCTCCTGAACTTGTAGATGGGAAAGGGCCTCCCGCCCATGCCCACCCTCGTCTGCGAGTAGAAGACGGTGCCCCGGCTGTCCAGCTTTATGGCAAGGGCGATCGCCAGGAGGACGGGGGAGCCGATCAGGAGGACCAGTGAGCTGAAGGTGTAGTCCAGCACCACCTTCGCCAGCTTCTGCCAGAACGGCATCCTCCCGGGCGTGATCTCCATGAGCTGTGCGCCGTGTATCTGGGTGTTGTGGACATGCCCCGCGACCACGTCGAAGAGGTCGGGGACCACCTTCACCCTCACTCCGGAGCAGGTGGCCGGCAGGAGCATGGACAGGATGTCGTCGTGGAAGTTCGAGGCCAGGGTGATGATGATCTCGGTGGCCCCCTCCCTCTCGATGATGCCGGGCAGCTCGGAGCTGTCGCCCAGTATCCGGTCGGCGGGGACCTCCGACGGACCGTTCTCGCAGGAGGATCTGACGAACCCGATCGTCCTGTAGCCCAGGGCAGGCCGGGCGGCCAGGTCGGAAGCCATGGCCAGAGCCTTCGAGCCGGTTCCGACTATCACGGTCCTGCGCCAGACCAGCCCGCGTTCCGCGGATTTCTTCTCGATCAGCCTCATGAAGCCGCGGGCTGCGAAGACCGAGGCGAGGGTGAGCAGGTAGTAGAAGAGGAAGATCCACCTGCCTATCGAGAATCCGGGCGCGGCCAGGAATGTGATGGCAGCGAGCAGCACCATCCCTGCCGTCACCGGTTTTGCGGTCATCCGCATCTCGTCGTTCCAGCTCCTGTCCCAGTGCATCGTGAAGCAGCCCGTCACCGCGAAGAACAGGATCCAGTAGAGGACGGAGACCGAGATCCCGGCGATCATGGCGCTCGGGCCCGGGCCTTCGGTGCCGGGGAACAGCCCGGAGTCGAACTTCAGCCAGCTCGCGGCGGCGAGGGAGATGGCGACGGCGGCTCCGTCGGCCACGATCCCCATGAGGATGAGCAGCTTCCTCATGTCCGGGTCACCGTCCGCAAGGCCCTGCGGTCCCAGGTCTCCACGGGTCTCCCGATGATCATCCTGGCGAAGCCCACCATCGATGCGAGGTTCATGACCCAGAAGTAGAACGGGAACCTCGCCGGGCCCGGCATGGCGTCCCCGAGGAGCAGCCCTGCCAGGGCGAGGGTATGGAAGGCCATCAGGAGCCAGAAGATGTAGGAGAAGGGTGCGGCGGCGGACAGCAGCCCGGCGCAGACCGTGGCGATCACCAGGAGGTAGCCCGAGGTCCACCGGAGGATCTTGTGGACGAGGAGCTGGAGGGCGAGGCCCGCGCGGCCGCGGGAGAGCGCCATGGCGAGCATCCGCAGGCCGCTCCCGGACATCCAGCTCACGATCCTCACCATGCGCCTGTACTGGGCGCGGTCGTCCGGCGAGGGCTCCACGGCCACCGCTCCCGGGGCGCACACGCATCCGAAGCCCTGCATCCTGGCCATGACCGCGAGTTCGAAGTCATCCGACCTGTCCTCCGCGAGAGGGGAGAAGGCGGATGCGCGGAGGGCGAACACCGCTCCGGTCCCTCCGAGTACGGCCCCGAACCTGCTGCACATCCTCTTTATCCATCTCTCGTACTTCATGTAGGTGCTCTCGCAGGTGCTCCCGTCCAGGCTGTTCAGCCTGACCCCGTCTACGCACCCGACACGGGGGTCTGCGAAGGGCCGGACGAGGCTGCCGATGGTCCCCGGGGCGAAGACGGTGTCGGCATCGGTGAAGACGAGCACGTCGCCGGTAGCCATCCTCCTGAGGGCCTGCAGCATCCTCGGCTTGCCCGACCTGGTCTCCGACCTGAGCAGCCTCACTCCCTCGAATCCGGAGACGATCCGGTCCGTGCCGTCGGTGGAGGCGTCGGATCCGACGAGTATCTCGACCGGACCTTCGTAGTCCTGGGCGAGGAGGTTCTCGATCCTGGAGGCCATGTGGCGCTCCTCGTTCCTCGCGGAGATCAGCACGCTCACCTTCATGGGTCCGCCTTCCGCGGGTTCTCCGCCTCGACGCCTCCCCATGAGGCCGGCCGCCAGGGCCAGGGCCAGGGGATAGCCGGCGTAGTGCAGGAGCAGGAGCCCCGCAGACACCCAGAGGAGGATCCCGGCCGCAGTCATCCGCGGGCGGCGCGGGAGTTGCGGAAGAGGTGCTTCCGGAACGTGCCGAAGGCCTTCATGGTCCTCCTGCCTTCCGTCAGGGGGTGGCGCAGGCACTGGATCCCCTTGTAGAGGAGGTACGAAGGTCTGAGGTAGAACCTCCTGCGCGCGCCGTCGCACCAGTCGACGAGGTCGCGCGAGCTGAGGCCGGGCAGGTCCACCACGCAGTCGTGGAGCCCCTCCGGCGTCACCCACTGCCGGAAGTCACGGGTCCTCAGCATGCCCTGCCTGTCGTACTCCTCATAGATCTTCGTGCCGGGATAGGCCATGATCGGGAAGAACTGGGCGGTGTCGGGCCGGAGCCTCATGGCCATCGAGAGAGTGGCCTCGAGCGTGTCGGGCGTCTCGCCGGGGTTGCCCGCCATGAAGCACCCGTGCACCAGGAGGCCGGCCCTGCGGGCCCTCTCGGCGAATTCCAGGTTCTGCCCGATGGTGGTCCCCTTCGTCACCCTGTCGAGTATCTCCTGCGAACCCGACTCGTAGCCCACGATTATCAGCCTGCAGCCCGCGGCCTTCATCTTCCGCATGGCCTCGAGGGTGATCGTGGCCCTGGTGTTGGCCGTCCAGGGGAGGCGGTTCCCGGCGGCGATCAGCGCGTCGGCCACGGCCTCCACACGCCTGCTGTCGGCCGAGAACGTGTCGTCCTCGACGACGATCTCCTGGATCTGCGGGAAGTACTCCCTGAACAGCAGGAACTCCTCGGCCACGTGCCCGGGGGTCCTGGTGCGGTACAGGCCGCGGTGCAGGACCTGCGGCCACAGGCAGAACGAGCACCTGCAGGGGCACCCCCTGCTGGTGATCGTCATCACGCTCGGATATCTGGCAGCCGCGAAGAAGTAGTCCCCGGGCCTGAGATGCCTCCGGTATACGTCGGCGAGGAAGGGAAGCGAGTCGAGGTCGCGGATCGGCTCCCGGGCGGGAGTGCGGTGGAAATCCATGTCGCGGTTGAGGCAGAGGCCGGGTATGGCGTCGAAACCGCCCCCCCCGTCGACCGCCTGCGCCAGCTCGACCAGGGTGCGGTCGTATTCGCCGAGGACCACTCCGTCCAGCGAGGGGGCGAGCCTGAGGCATTCCTCCGGCAGCGCGCTCGCATGGGTGCCGAGCAGGAACACCCGGGCGCCGGGGTTCCCCGCCTTCAGGGCCGAGGCCAGCCTGAGATCGCTGTATATCGCTGCCGTGGAGGTGTCCACCGCGATCAGCCCGGGGGATGCCTCGGAGACCCTGCGGAGCATCTCGTCCTCGCCGATGCCCTGAGCCGGGCAGTCGAGGAAGAGCGTCTCGAATCCGGCCTGCTCGAGCGCCCCCGTTCCGTGGGCCAGCCAGAACGGCCAGTAGAGGGTTCCGCTCTTCAGGATGGCCGGGGATCTCGATGTCCTGGAGAACCTCCCCCCGAGGAACGGGGCGTTGACGACGGCAGTCTTCATGGCTTCATCGTTCCTTCTATCATCTCCGCGATCCTCCCAGCCGTGGAGTCCCAGCCGAACAGGGCGGCGCGGGAGGATGCCCTGGCCGACAGCTCGGCCCTCATGCCGGGGTTTCCGCAGATCTCCGTGATGGCTCCCGCCATGGCGTCCACATCGGTCGGATCGACCAGGAGTGCGCCGTCTCCGGCCACCTCCTCCAGAGCCGTTCCCCGGCTGGCGATCACCGGGCAGCCGGCGGCCATCGCCTCGAGCACGGGCAGGCCGAACCCCTCACGGACGGAGGGCGAGACGAAGGCCGTGCACGACCGGTAGAGCCGGGTCAGCTCCTCGTCCGGCACCGCGCTCAGGACCCTTATCCTCCCCCGGGCGCCCGAACGCTGCAGGACCCGCTCGAAGGCCGGGTACTCCCGGTCGTGCCTCACGACCATGACGAGGTCCGGTGCGCCCGACGCCTTCTCATATGCCGCCAGGAGCCTCGGCAGGTTCTTGTAGAGCCTCGCATTGCCGACGTACAGGAGGAAACCGCCCTCCCGCAGGCCGGCCGGCGCGGCGGGGTCGAACAGGTCCTGGCCCTCGTACACCACCGTGATCTTCTCCTCCGCCTCGGGATAAAGCCTGCACAGGTCGTCCATCACGCTGCGCGTGGGGACTGCGAGGGCGGCCGAGCCGGACAGGGAGACCCGGAACAGGTTCCTGCAGCGCATCCTCTTGAGGGCGTCCTGGATCGGGCCGGCGCCGAAGTACCCCTTCATCTCCAGGACCATCGTGTCGTGGACCACGAAGGATGTGGGGCAGAGCGGTCCGTTTCGCCCGTCCCAGAGAGGGCCCGTGAAGGAGAAGTTGAGGCAGGCATCGGGTGCGATCCCACGGACGAGCTGTGACAGGCAGCGCTTCTCCCGGGGCCGGAATCTGGCGACCCGGGACTCGATCACGCGCAGGCCGTCCCTGTTCTCGAAATGCCGGGCCGAACCCGGGGAGACCAGCAGCGTGAGATCCCAGTTCGGCCTCAGGGACCGGAGCCTGCCCGAAACGGAGATCACGAAGCGCCCGATCCCGTCGATCCCGGGTTGCAGCGCCCGTCCGTCGAGCAGGATCCTCTTCACCTGGCCAGACCTCTCGACCTCAGTTCGAGCGCGGCGCTCTCGGACATGTCCACGGAGTGCTGCGTGGAGAGCCATGAAGCGAGGCCGGCCATGCCCTCCTCGAGAGGTACGGAGGCCGAGAAGCCCAGTTCGCGCGAGGCCCTGGAAACGTCAGCGTAGCAGTGTCTTATGTCTCCCGCCCTGAACTCCCCGGTCACTTCCGGTTCCAGCCCGGTGCCCAGGGCCCTGTCGAGGATGCGGGCGATCTCGATGACCGGCGTGGGTCGGCCGGTGCCCACGTTGACCGCTCCGCCCGGAGCCTTCCGGAGCGCCAGCAGGCAGGCCCTGGCCACGTCGCTGACGTGGGTGAAGTCCCTGCTCTGCAGGCCGTCCTCGAAGACGATGGGCCTGTTCCCGTTCAGCAGCCTGGAGGCGAAGATCGCGGCGACCCCGGTGTAGGGATTGGAGAGGGCCTGCCTGTCGCCGTAGACGTTGAAGAACCTGAGCGCGGTGGCGGGTATCCCGTAGGCCGCCCCGACCGACAGGAAGAGCTCCTCGTGATCCCTCTTGTTGACCGCGTACACCGAGGTCGGGGCCAGCGTCTTGGTCTCGGGCGTCGGAACGGCCTCGCAGGCGGATCCGCATGCGGGACAGAGGGGTTCCCACCGCCCGGCCGCCATGTCGCCGCGCGACCTCAGCCCGGGTTCGGCGTCGCCGCAGGCGGGGCACCGGTACAGCCCCTCGCCGTAGATGGACATCGAGCTGGCCACCACCATCCCCTCGATGCCGCGGCTCTTCGAGACCGCCTCGAGGACCACGGCCGCCCCCAGCGAGTTCACGGAGGTGTACCTCGCGATCTCGTACATCGACTGGCCGACTCCCACGGCGGCCGCGAAGTGGACCAGGTGCGAGCAGCCCTCGAGGGCGGAGGAAACTGCGCCTGCATCGCGCACGTCGCCCATCGCCAGTTCGACCTCGTCCGCCAGGTATGACGGCCTCCGCGCATCCCGGCCGTGCACCTGGGGGTCGAGGCAGTCCAGCGCCCTCACGCAGTATCCGCTTTCGAGAAGCAGATCGGCGAGATGCGAGCCGATGAAGCCGGCTCCGCCGGTGATCAGGACCTTCTTCAAATCGGTGCCTTCCTGATGTGAAATGCCCGTGGAAGATAAGCGCTCGCACGGCGGGGGGCATAGCCCGAAACTGCTGGACAGGCGCGGGGGGCGTGAGATATTAGCCGGGAAAGGCGGAACTCTTGAAGATCGCGGTCTTGCTTGTGAACTACGGTCAGTGGGATCTGGCCAGGCGCTGCCTGGACTCGCTGTCGGCCTCCGAGGGTGTCGACCTCCTGTCTCTGATGGTCGACAACGCGAGTCCGTCCCCTCCCCCCTCCTGGGTGCGCGAAGCGCCCGGGCTCAGGTTCGCCGCCCTTGACCGGAACAGCGGGTTCGCCGAGGGCAACAACCGGGCATTCGCCATGCTGGGAGAAGGAGAGGCAGACTACGTCTTCCTGCTCAACACCGACGCGGTCGTCTCGCCCACGGCCATACGGATCCTCGCCGACTTCCTCGAGGCTCATCCCGAGGCATCCGTGGCATCCGCCCCCGTCTTCTACATGGCCGATCCCTCGCGGGTCTGGAGCGCCGGAGGCCGGTTCATGCCGGCGCGCATGCTGCTAGATCAGAGGTACGACACTCCCAGGACCTGCCTGCCTGCCGGCCCGGTCGAGACCGACTTCGCGACCGGATGCGCGATGATGGTCAGGGCCGGCGTGTTCGCGGCGATGGGCGGGTTCAGGTCCGACTACTTCATGTACTGGGAGGACGTGGAGTTCTGCCTGAGGCTGAAGCGGGCCGGGGGGAGGGTGTTCCTCGTGCCCTCCGCGGAGGTGCTGCACGAGGTCGCGGCGTGCAGCGGGGGCCCCGGATCGCCCGTGGCGATCTACTACCCGTTCAGGAACCGCTTCCTCCTCGCGAGGGACGTGCTCGGCCCGATGGGGAGGCTCGTCTTCCACCTCTACGCCTCGGCCGTGGTGGCGGCCAAGTCGGTCATCTTCCCGCTCTCCGGCCGGTCGGGGCTCGTCCCGGTCCTGTGGGAGGCCTGGCGGGACGGTGTCAGGGGGAAGCCGGGCCGGTGGCGCGGGCAGAGCGGCTGCGCCGGATGACCGCCTCGATCTGATCCGCAAGGGCGAGGGCAGCGAGATCCACCGTCCTCCGCGCCTCCACGAACGCCCTGCCAGCAGATCCCAGAGAGGCCGCGAGAGCCCGGTCCGCCGTCACCGAGGCCACTGCCGACGCCACGGCCTCGACACTCCTCTCTACGAGGATGCCGGTGACCCCGTCCTCGATGTTCTCGACGAAGCCGCCCTCCCGCACTGCCACGACCGGCCTGCCGCAGGCCATGGCCTCGAGGGGCACCAGCCCGTAGGGTTCGGACTTCTGGCAGCAGATCACCACCGCGGCCGACCTGTAGATCGAGAGCAGCTCCCTGTCGTCTATGCCCCGGAGGATCAGGAGGCGCGTGCCCGAGGAGGCCGCCAGCTTCTCGAGCGTCTCCCGGAAGCCCGGATACTCCCTGTCGGCGACTATTACGAACTCGCGCAGGCCCGCCCCGGCAGCCGCCGTGATCGCGAGGTCGTGCCCCTTGTACGGCCAGAGCGCTCCGGCCGAGACCGCATATCCGCCGTTTCCCGCTACCGGTCCGGGGCTGAAGAAGCCGGAGTCCACGCCCGGTCTGACCACGCCGGCGGATACCCCGTAGATGCCTGCGAGCCTGCCGGCCATGTAGGAGGAAAGGGTCGCGACCGAGCCGGCATGGCTCACTGCAGCCGAGTCCATGCGCCCCTCCCTGCGCGTCAGCGGAACGAGGGCGGCCTCGGCGACCCTGCTCCCCGATCTTCGGATGAGGTCCCCGTCGTGTATGTGCCTGGGGAACTCGTAGCAGTAGTAGAGGGAGGGCGTCCGCAGATGGGAGAGCAGCGGCGGCGCCGCCACGTACATCGAGTTGTGCACCAGGACGCAGTCGGCCCCGGAGTCGTCGATGGAGTCTGCGATTCGCCGGCAGAGCGCATCGAACGCCGAGAGCCTGCGCAGGTAGGGAAGCGGTCCGAGGAGCCGGGCCGTGCGCGGGATCCTCGCACCCTCCGGGAAGGGCCATGTCCGGATCCCGGCCGTCCCGTCGCAGACCGGGGCCGATCCCTCAGGTGCGTGGATCACGACCTCGAACCGCTCCCGGAGGTGCGGCAGGACGGACGAGAGCGCCCTGGCGCCGCCTCCGGAGGGCAGGTTGTGGAAGACGTGCAGCTTCATCGGGCGATTATAGGTCCGTGCAGGCGGGAGGGGCCCCTCGCGGGGCCCCGGCCGTGGATTCCGTCCCCTGACCGCTGGTGCTAGTCGTCCTCCCAGCTGTTCCCTTCTATGAGGTCGGGCCTGCCGATGTCGAGCAGGAGCTGGCGGCGGGTCTCCTCCCAGTAGCGGGTGAGCCTGCGCGAGGGATGGTCGCGGTCCCAGTCCGTGGGTCTGTAGCTCCCGGGTTCGGGCAGGACGAGCGAGCCGATGTAGGATGCGTCCTCGTAGACCCTGCCGATCTGGTCCCTTATCTCCCTGATGTCGTCCTCGGTTACGACTCCGTTGGAGGTCGCCTTGTAGAACTGCACGGTGACCCTGATGGGGTAGTCGGTGTCCCTCTGGATCCTCAGGCCGTCGATCTCGGTGAATGGCCCCTCGAGGTCGCCGTGGCCCACGACGGCGGACTCGACATCGGAGCCGCGGCTCATGGCGCCACAGGCGGAGGGAGCGCAGGATTCATAGCAGACATCCCCGTCGAACCAGGTCTGGGCGGGCCTGTTCTGCCTGAGCGGGATCTGTATGAGGAGCACCATGTTGAGCCCCTCCTCGCCCGAGGCGCTGACCGAGATGTCGTCGGAACCGTCGGGGTCGAAGTCGGAGATCCGCTCGCCGGTCAGGCAGGCCCTCTGTCCGTCGTCGTTGAAGAACAGCCTCTGGCCCCATGAATACGCGCCGGGCACCGGATCCCTCGTGTTGTCGATGATCGTTGCGCTGGTGCCCTCGCGTGTGCAGAGGATGGCCAGCACGGCAGGGTTGTCCTCGTAGGACTGGTAGTTGAACAGCACGGGGTTGAACGTGGCCGTGCCGTTCTCCCCGATCGGCAGGAAGACCGCCTGCGCGCTCACGAGGACGACGCTGTCGCGATCCGCCAGCAGGCTCGACCTGCCTCCCCTCCAGGAGTAGGGGTCGTGCAGGTAGCTCCTCAGATCGTCGACATAGTCGGTCAGCGAGACGGGTTCCAGCTCGTCGCCGGACTCGTTGCCCACCAGCAGGAAGAAGTCGTCGGGATCGAGGTCGGCGGACAGGTCGTAGAAGTTGGGATACCTTATCACCGGCATGCATGTGAGGGCGGTCTCGCCGGAGTACGGGTCGGTGTGGTGGACCTGTATCGTCAGGTCGCTGATGTTTGGACCCCAGCACGATCCGTAGTATCTGCCGGTGTCCTCCCAGGTGACGTTGACCACGTCGAGCCCGAATCCGGAGGCCATGTCACAGACTTCGTAGTTCCAGGTCATCCCGGCTACGCTGCTGACCACTTCGTTGTAGTCCGGCGCGGTCACTCTCGACGCCGCAGCGAGGGCAACGATCGCAAGGCAGGGGAACATCGGACACCTCCATGGAAAGCCTTTCACTAGCTTTCTACAGGGGAGGGCCGGGTATATTCCGGCGGCCCGCGCGGATGACCGGGCCGAGGGCTTCCAGGCACAGGCGGGGGGCGTCATGGGAGGCTTGATTCTGTTTCTGGCTGCGGCGGCGACCACGGGATACGGTTCCGGGATGCCCGGAGTCTTCGGTCCGTGCTTCCTCGACCCCGGCATATCCGAGATCCAGGTCCGGCACAGGTTCCTCGGGGAGGCCTTCGACGATCCTCTGGACGATTTCATGGGGACCGACCGGGGGGCGAACACCTCGATCGGCTCCAGGAGTTTCATGGCCGGGGGCGTGGAGCTCGACATGTCGCATGAATCCTCGCATGGCGAGTACATGCTCGGAGCCGGCTACAACGCCCGGACCGGGGGGATGTCGGCCTCCGTGCATGTCTCGGGGCACTGGTACTGGGTCGAAACCGACGGGGGCGAAAGGGAGGACGGCTTCCTCGGCCTGGCATCCGCCGAGTCGCCGAGGCTCGGCGGGCTCGCCACCGTCCTGGTCTGCGGCGGTTACGACGCCAGGGAGGAGCGGACCATCCTCGGCTTCGGGGCCGACGCCGCCCTGACCGCCTCTGTCGGTCTCCAGGGCGAGTACTGGCCGGCACAGGACGGTTCCGGTGGATTCGAGGCGGATTCCATCGATGTCTGGTGCCTGGGCCTCAGGATGGACACCGCGGGCCACCGTTTCGGCCTGTTCGCTGGAAACGGCACGGCAACCGGCCCGAGGCTGCTCTCGGCCGGAACCGGATATGACTCGCCGAGACTGGGATTCTACATCGCCAGGAGTCTGAGCCTGTAGCCCGCCGCCGGGCTCCCATGACGTACAAGCCGTTCTGCGCGAACGCTCAAATTTTTCCACACGCTCAACAATTTTTGCAGGTACTGGAATAACCTATGGACTCCCGGTGTCCGTTGCTGTATTTTAGGAGGCATAAAATGGAGTGAAGAACCGTTCCCGACCCGGAAGGCCCGGTGGAATGGTGGAGGCGAGAGAGATCGGCAGCCATCTTTCGTTATTGGATGACAGGAATGGCCTGATCCTCGATGACCTGCAAGGTCCTGACGCGGAACGCGCTGCAGGCGAGTCGGCACCATTGCCGGACATGACGCGCCTTCCGAATCGTGAAACGGATAACGATTCCCGTTTCCAGCGCCTGACCCGTCTCTGCATGCAAGGTTCCACCGTGGATAATGCCCTGTTTGCTTGTGAAATTCCCGTCAACCCATTCGAGGAGGAATCATGAGAAGGTCCAAGGCCGACAGGCTCGATGCACTCAGGAAGCTCCTGAACGATACCGAGGTCGGAGACCAGATCGAGATCACCAACCATCTCAAGGAGAAGGGATTCAAGGTCACACAGGCCACCGTCTCCCGCGACCTGCTCGAGCTCGGCGCGGCAAGGGTCTCGGTCCGCCCGGGCGTGCACCGCTACCAGGTCATCTCCGAGAGCAACACGGCCGACATCCGCAGGCGGCTGGAGATAGCCTTCCGCGACAACGTCGAGACCGTCAACATGTGCGGCAACCTCATGCTCATCAAGACCACCCCCGGCGCGGCGGCAGGGGTCGCCAACGCCTTCGACCAGTATGGCTTCCAGGACGTGATAGGTACGGTCGCGGGCGACGACACCATCCTCGCGGTCTGCGCGAACGAGGAAACCTGCAGCATGCTCCGCAACAAGCTGCTGCCGGTCCTGGGCAACAGGTTCTAGGACATCGCGGCCGGGTGCGGGGGCGGACGGCGTCCGCCCCCGTATCGCATCTCCGCACCCGGCCAGTCCCCTGTTCGACGTCGTCCCTCCGGCTTTGCACACCGGCATACCCTGCTGTATAGTCCGCCGGGGTTCATCCAGAAGGAGGGGTCGACAGTGGATACCATCGCTCAGATTCTGAAGTGGCTCGGCTGGGCCGGGATCGTGGCCGGTGCCGTGAGCATGTACGGCGCCTTCACCCCCGGTTCGTGGGAGTACGCAGGCATCGCCCTGCCCGACAACTATGTCGGCGCCGGCGCCATACTCGTGGCCGGCATCGTCCTGATGCTCATAGGAAACGCGATGGCGAAGAAGTCACATTCCTGAGGCGGAGGGGCCGGACAGGCGCCTCACGTCGAGAGTTCGTGCCCTGTCTCTTATACACATCTCCGAGCCCACGAGACAGCGCTGTGT
>JAUCPW010000024.1 GCA_030373045.1 Candidatus Fermentibacter sp. | reverse complement strand
GATTGACTCCTCACCTGTGCGACGTGGCTCTATGCGGCGGCCGGCGGGGCGGGGGGGGGGGGGCGCCCCGCCCGCCCCCCCCCCCCCTTTTGTTGGGCCCGGGCGGCGACCCCGGGCCGGCGGGGGGGGCCGCCGATCCCGGCCTTCGGTAGATTCATCCGGTCGGCATGGAGGTTTCCTTGAGCGTTACGGTTGCGAGGAGCTCCGGATTCTGCTGGGGCGTACGGCGCGCGGTGGACCTAGTGCTGGCCGAGCTCAAGCGCGGCAGGGGTCCCTTCCGCGTGATCGGCCCCCTCGTCCACAACCCGCTGGTCCTGGAGGCCCTCTCCGAGCGGGGCGTCGGGATCTGCACCGATCCTTCCGGCGCGGAGGGCGGGGTGCTCTTCCTCAGGACCCACGGAACCACTCTGGAGGAGCGGCGCAGCCTCGAGGCGGGTTCGACCGCCAAGCTCAGGGACCTCACATGCCCGAGGGTCGGGAGGGCTCTCTCCGCAGCCCGCTCCAGGCGCGCCTCCGGTCATGACGTGCTGATACTAGGCGATCCCGGGCACCAGGAGGTCCGCGCTCTCAGGTCGTATGCCGGAGGCGAAGGATCCTTCGTCATACAAGGGCCTTCCGACGTCCCCCACCTTCCCTTTCTGCCGAAGCCGTTCCTGCTCTCGCAGACCACGCAGGACTCCGAGCTCTTCGACAGGACGGTCGAGGCGCTGAAGGAGCGCTTCCCGAACCTTCAGTGGGAGAATACGATATGTGAATCCACCGCCTCGAGGCAGTCCGAACTGCGGAACCTGCTGGCCAGGGCGGACTGCGTAGTCGTCGTCGGCGGGAGGGAGAGCGCCAACACCGGGAGGCTCGCCGCGATCGCACGGGAGAAGGGGCTGCCCGCATTCCTGGTGGAGACGGCCGAGGATCTCGACGCCGAAGCCATTGCCGGCTACAGGAGGATCGTCCTCACCGCGGGCGCCTCGACCCCGAGCTGGGAGATCAGGCGCGTGCTCGGGAGGCTCCAGGAGATCCAGGGCACAAGGGTGAGGGGAGCCTACACCTTCCTGCGCGGGGTCGTATTCCAGAACTGGCACATCCTCCCGATCGCCCTGCTGATCGGACTGGCGGGGGGTTCGATCCTCGGCACCGGGCCGCGGCTCCTGCCCTCCCTCGTGTCCGCCCTCGTGCTGTTCGCGCTGCACAGCTTCAACGCGATACTCGAGTCGGGCCTTTCCCGTGTCGACAGCGAGGAGAGGCAGGCGCTCATCAGGAGGCATTCGACGGCCATCGCGGTCCAGGGCTTCGCCGCTCTGGCGGCCGGCATCGCACTGTCGCTGCGCCTGAGCCCGGTGTACGGGATAGTCCATGCCGCCTCCCTCGTCCTGTATGCCCTGTATTCGAGCCCCCTGATGGGGGGGAGCAGGCTCCCGCCCGGAGGGCTCAGGGCCCTGCCCGGTTCCAGGGACATCCTGTTCGCGATGGGCTGGGTGGTGCTCCTCTGCCTCCTCCCGCTCGCGGCCGACTTCGCATCGGGCGTGTCTCCGGCAGCTCCGGCCGGGGCCCTGGTCTGGTCGGTCCACCTCCTCCTCCTCTTCCTGGGCCGGTCGCTGATGATGGACCTGGTGGACATCCAGGGTGATGCGATGGTGGGAAGGGACACCCTCCCGATCGCGCTCGGCATAAGGAACGGGAGACGCCTGCTCAAGCTCTTCATGGGCGCTCCGGTGGCCATGACGTCCGCCGCCGTGCTGGCCGGCCTTCTGCCCCCGCATGCCCTATGGGCGCTGGTGGGCAACGCCTGGCTGCTCTGGGGATATTCACGGATCATGAAAACCCCGTTCCCGGGGGAGCTGGTAACCAGGATCGCCGGGGACGGCGCACTGTTCGCGGCGGGAGCCGCGCCGCTGGCATACGCCCTGCTGGCCTGATGCCCGGGCTGCAGATGGAGGTCGCGACTTGATAGACAGGTACTCTGTTCCGGAGATGGCGGCGATCTGGTCGGACGAGTCGAGGTTCTCCCGCTGGCTGGAGATAGAGATCCTGGCGATCGAGGCGAGGGTCGCCTCGGGAGCCGTTCCTCCCGGCGACCTCGATCTCGTCAGGGCGGGAGCCCGCTTCGATCCTGTGCGCATCTCCGAGATCGAGAAGGAGACGCGCCACGATGTCGTGGCCTTCCTCACCAACGTCTCGGAGGGCCTGGGGCCCGAATCGAGGCACATCCACTACGGCATGACCTCCAGCGACATACTCGACACCGCGCTCGCGATGCAGCTGCGCGACTCGGCGCGGCTCATCTCGGCGGCGCTGTCGGCCTGCGACGAAGCGCTCCGCTCCCTGGTGGAGAGGACCCGGGGGATCGCCTGCATCGGCAGGACGCATGGCATGCATGCAGAGCCGGTCACGCTGGCCCTCAAGTTCGCCGGGTTCCTGGCCGAGCTCCGCAGGGCCTCGGCGCGGTTCGAAGCCGCGGCCGAGGGCGCCTGCGTAGGCAAGCTGTCCGGCGCCGTGGGCACCTATGCGCATCTCGACCCTTCAGTCGAGGAGTACGTGATGGGGAAGCTCGGCCTGGGACGCGAAGACGTCTCCACCCAGGTGGTCGCGCGCGACAGGCATGCCGCTTTCCTGTTCGCGCTCGCATCGATCGGGGGCGCCCTCGAGAGGTTCGCCACGGAGGTGCGGCACCTGCAGAGGACGGAGGTCGGCGAGGTCGAGGAATCGTTCGTCCAGGGGCAGAAGGGCTCCAGCGCCATGCCCCACAAGAGGAACCCGGTCCAGAGCGAGCGCCTGTGCGGCCTCGCGAGGCTGCTGCGGGGATATCTTATGGTGGGGCTGGAGGATTCCGTGCTCTGGCACGAGCGGGACATCAGCCATTCGTCGGCCGAGAGGTTCATCCTCCCCGACGCCTGCGGGGTGGCGTACTACGCGCTTGCCAGGGCCTCCGAGATCGCCGGCGGGCTCAGGATCTTCCCGGGGGCGGTGGCTGCGAACCTCGCTCTCGGCGGGGACAGGTACGCCTCCCAGGCAGTCCTGCTGGCGCTCGTCGACGGCGGATACACGCGGGAGGAAGCCTATGCCTGCGTCCAGCGGGCCGCGATGCGTGCCCAGGAGCGCGGCACCAGCTTCCTCTCCGAAGCCGGCGAGGAGCGTGACATCGCCGGGATCCTCGACAGCGCGGGGCTCGAGGCACTCTGCAGCCTGCCCAGGCATCTTGCCCACGAGGGCGAGATACTGGCCAGGGTCCTCGGGGGCTGAGCCTGTGGCGCAGGTGTGACCGGCGGAGATATAATCTCTTTTCGTACGGTTTCTGCCGTCTTCCCCGGGAGGTACCGGAATGGATTATGCGGTTGGTGCCGTTGCCGGCTTCGCGCTGGCCACGCTCTTGCTCCTGCGCTTCCTGTACCTCGCCGGAACGAGGCGGAAGCTCCTCGAGGAGCGCAATGATCTTTGCGTCAAGGAGATAGAGAATCTGAGGCGAGAGATCAGGGAGGACTCCGAGAAGAGCGCCGAACAGCTCCGGGAGATCCAGCAGCACCGCGACCTGGCCATACTTCTGCCCGAGTTCGTGAAACAGATCTTCTCCGCCCGCAAGGCCGAGGAGCTCGCCGCCTACATGGCCCGCGCCGTGAAGCACATGACCGGTGCGGCCGGCATCGCGATCTTCCTCGCGGACAGAACGGGCAAGCGCCTCAGCCTCGACTTCCAGGAAGGCCTCTCCGACAGGCTCAGAACGCATCTCGCCTTCGGCGTGGGCGAGGGCCACGTCGGCTTCGTGGCCGAGACAGGCCGCGTCTTCTCCGCCGAGGAGTTCCGCAGGGAGTCGGTGCTCGTGAAGAAGCAGATAGAGGCTTCGGCCATACCGGGATACGTGCCGGACTTCGCCGCCCCCATGACCAGCCAGGGGGTCCTGTTCGGCGTTCTCTGCCTCAACTCGATCCCGCCCGCCGCCACGCTCGTGAGGGAGAGGGTCAGGGCCATCGCGGCGATCGGAGCCGCCGCCAACGAGAACATCAGGCTGCTCGAGAGGTTCGAGATCGCCGCCGACCTCGACCCCGACACCGCCCTTCCGGGCAGGAACCAGCTCAACGTCAGGATGGACTCCGAACTCGAGAGGGTGCGCAGGTTCTCCAGCCCGCTGTCCATCATCGAGCTCCAGGTCCCGCAGGGCTCCCTGCCCGACAGGCTGCTGGCCAGGGAGGTCATGCGCATGTGCGCCAACCATCTGAAGGCCACCATGCGCAACATAGACACGGGCATCAGGATATCCCGCGATTCGATCCTCCTCCTCCTCCCCGGAACGGGCACGGACGGTCTCGACATCGTCCTGAACAGGATCGCGCGCGAGATCCCCGGCACCTCCAACGAGGAAGGCGACCGGATCGACTCCGTGCGCATGCGCAGCTGGACGTGCGAGCCCACCGACGATCTGGCCGTCGAGGCCGTGCTCTCCAGGCTCGATTCCGCCGTTTTCCAGGACCACCACGTCTGACGGAAGGTAGTATGCAGGACCTCACCGACCGCCTCGCGGCCGAGCTGAAGGCCCGGAGACTCTCGATGACGATCGAGGAGGCGTGCAAGGTGTCCTCCTTCGTCGGGAGGATGCCGACCCCGCTCGAGCTGCATCTCTTCGACACCATGTGGAGCGAGCACTGCTCCTACAAGAGCTCGCGGAAGCATCTCGCCACGCTCCCGAAGAGCGCTCCGCAGGTCGTACTGGGTCCCGGCGAGGATGCGGGAATCGTGGCCTTCACCGAGGAAGGCGGCGTCCTGTGGGACATCGTCCTCGCCCACGAGAGCCACAACCATCCCTCCCAGGTCCTCCCCGTCGAGGGAGCCGCCACGGGCGTCGGAGGCATCGTACGTGATGTCTACTGCATGGGCGCCAGAGTGATAGGCGTGATGGACCTCCTGAGGTTCGGCCCTCCCTCTTCGCAGTCCTCGCGCGCCGTCGCCAGGGGGGTCGTGCAGGGAGTGTGGCAGTACGGCAATGCCCTCGGGGTTCCCAACCTCGGCGGCGACACGGTCTTCCACGAAGGGTACGAATCAAACTGCCTGGTCAACGTGGTGTCCATCGGGCTGGTGAGGCGCGACAGGATAGTCCACAGCTTCGTTCCGCGCGCCGCCCGCCGGGTACCCTACGTGCTGATCCTGGTCGGGAAGCCCACCGATGCCACCGGTTTCGGCGGAGCGACCTTCGCCTCGGCCGATCTCGACGCGCAGGGGGGCATGGGAGCCGTACAGGTGGCCGACCCCTTCCTCAAGCGGGTCGTGTCCGAAGCCAACGCCAGGGCGCTCGACATGCTGTTCGAGCGCGGGATCGAGTTCGGCTTCAAGGATCTCGGTGCCGGGGGGATAGCGTGCGTCAGCAGCGAGATGGCCTCCCACGGAGGGATGGGCATCGAGCTGTGGCTCGACAGGGTGCCCGTATCCGTGCAGGGCCTGCCCCCCGAGGTCGTCGCCTGCGCGGAGACCCAGGAGCGGTTCGGCCTGGCGGTGCCGCAGGATGTCGCGTATGACGTAGTGCAGATCTACAACGAGGAGTTCGAGCTGCCCCGGCTTCACCCGGGAGCCGGCGCTTCGATAGTGGGCCGCTTCACGAACGACAGGACCTACCTCGTCCTCCACGGGGGTTCGCAGGTGG
The DNA here is from genome assembly GCA_030373045.1 of Candidatus Fermentibacter sp. Taxonomy (NCBI): domain Bacteria; kingdom Pseudomonadati; phylum Candidatus Fermentibacterota; class Candidatus Fermentibacteria; order Candidatus Fermentibacterales; family Candidatus Fermentibacteraceae; genus Candidatus Fermentibacter; species Candidatus Fermentibacter sp. The sequence continues at coordinate 21,750 of JAUCPW010000024.1, read as the reverse complement.
CCTGCGCCCCGGTGGAGGCCATCACCGAGGGCATCTCCCACGACAGGCCGGCGATGGCGGCTGCTGCGGCCAGCCCCGATCCCGCCGCAAGGCCTGTCGACCCTCCCGCAGACCTCGTGAAGATGGCCCTGTCGGCGGCCGGTGTGTCGAGGGCGCCCCTCTGTTCGTTCTATGACAGCGAGGTCCAGGGAGTCACCCATCTCAGGCCCGGGGAGGCGGACGCAGCAGTGATAGTTCCTGTGCCGGGCTCGCGGGCCGGGCTCGCGGTCAGCGGCGACGGCAACCCGTTCTACGGTGCGCTCGATCCCTATCTCGGAGGCGCCCACGCCGTAGGAGAGGCCTTCCGGAACGTGGTGGCCACGGGGGCTACGCCCCTCGCCGCCACGGACTGCCTCAATTACGGAAATCCCGAGAATCCGGAAGTCATGTGGCAGTTCCAGCGCGGCGTGGAGGGCATAGCCGACGCCTGCCGCGCCCTGGCCATCGCCGGGGGGGACAGCCTGCCGATAGTCTCCGGCAATGTCAGCTTCTACAACCAGAATTCGGCCGGGGTCTCGATCCCTCCCTCCCCGATCGTGGCGGTCTTCGGCCGGCTGGACGATTTCGCGAAGGCCCGCGACATCTCCCTCAAGCGCCCGGGCGACCTGCTCGTCCTGGTGGGAGCCAGGGCCGACGAACTCGGAGGAGGCCTCTACTACCGCGAATGCCTCGGCTTCATGGGCGGATCGGTGCCCGAGTTCAGGGGAGGAACGGAACTCGCCATGGCCGGGCTCGTCCTGGACTGGATAGGCAGGGGCATCGTCCGGGCCTCGCACGACGTATCGGACGGAGGCGCCGCGTTCGCCGCCCTGGAGATGGTCTTCGCATCCGGCCCATGGAACGGCCTCGGAGCCAGGCTGGACATCGCCCGCGATCCTGTCCTGCTCTATTCCGAGACTCCCGGATACCTTCTCGAGATCGCACCCGGCGATCTGCCGGCCCTGTCGGGGCTACCGGCTCCCGCCAGGGTGATAGGAGAGGTGGTCCCGTCATTCACCGTGTCCGGCAACGGCTGGGAACTCGATCTGTCGGGGCTCTATCCGGCATGGCGCGACAGGCTTGCGGCCATGGTCTGGAGGGAGGAATGAGCGCGCGTCCCAGGGTGGCGGTCATACAGTATCCCGGCGTCAACTGCGAGTACGAGACCGCGCGGTGCCTCTCGGCATGCGGCCTCGACGGAGTCGTGACCAGGTGGAATGCCGGCCGCGCCCAGCTCTCGGAATGCGACGCCTTCGTCCTCCCGGGTGGCTTCTCCTTCCAGGACAGGATAAGGGCCGGGGCGGTTGCCGCCAGGGAGCGCATCACCGACTTCGTCTTCGATGCGGCATGCGCCGGGAAGCCCGTTCTCGGGATATGCAACGGCGCTCAGGTGCTGGTGGAGTGCGGCCTAGTCCCGGGGTGGACCCCGGGCAGGATAGAGGCATCCCTCGCGGCCAACCATATCGAGGGAAGGACCGGTTACCTGACGGCATGGATCGATGTGTTGCCGGGCCCTTCGGCCGGCAGGTCGCCCTGGCTCCGGCGCGCGGACGGGTCGGTTCTGCCGCTTCCCATAGCCCACGCCGAGGGCCGGTTCATGTTCGACCCGACCGTCGACAGGGAGAGGCTCGACTCGACCCTGGTGACCGGGCTCGTCTATTCCGACGTTGCAGGCGCCGAGGCGGAGGCCTTCCCGGACAACCCGAACGGATCCTTCCGCTCCCTTGCGGGCCTCCTGAACCCCTCCGGCAACGTGCTGGCCATGATGCCTCATCCCGAGAGGGCCTTCCATCTCTGGCAGGTGCCGCCGTCGCTTCCCGGCAGGTGGGGGGACGACAGGCGGAATGCCGCCCCCGACGAGCTGCGGTCGAAACCGGGCCCCGGGAGGGTCTTCTTCGAGAGCCTCGCGGAGTCGCTGGGAGGTGCGGGATGAGACACCTGCTGGCGGTCACCCTGAAGTCCCCCGATCCGGCCGCAGTCACGGCCCTGGGCGCCCTGGCCGGCTTCATGCCGCAGTCGGCTCCTTCGGCCATCCTGAGATACGACCTGTGGCTGTTCGAGTCCGAGGGTGACCGGGAAGCCGTTCTCGAAACGGTGGGACGCTATCCCGACATCCTCAACCCCAACAAGCAGAGGGGCGTCTTCCTCGATGCCGGGCTGCCGCCGCTCCCGCCGGGAGACCTGGTGTGGGCCGGAGTCAGGGTCGAGGAGGTCTCGAGCGGCGCTTCGGAGACCTGGACCAGGCTCCTGTCCCGTTCCCCGGCGTGCATCACGTCCGTGAACGTCTCCGTCCTGTGGCTCCTAGGGTACCCGGCCGGCACGAGCCGTGCGGATGCATCGGCAAGGGCGGCGGAGGTCTCCGTCGCGGTCGACAGGAAACGCGGGCTGCTGGCCAATCCGGTCTCCCAGAGGGCGTGCGTGGTCGAGGCGGGCATGCCCGGGCCGGACGGCGCGGGCAGTGAGGCCTGAGGGAGACCTGGAGGGGATCCTCCAACAGGTCCAGGCCCCCCAGCAGTACACGGGCGGGGAGTGGAACTCTGCTCCGGGCGATCCGCGCCTTCCATCCGTCACGCTCGTCTACCCCGACACCTACGAGATAGGGATGTCCAACTTCGGGCTGGCCGTGGTGAGGCATCTCCTGCTCGCCTCCGGCCGTTTCTGCGTGCGGCGGGCGTTCTGTCCGGCCCCCGACATGCTGGCTGCGATGAAGCGGCGGGGCATCGGCTGGCCGGCGCTCGAGGACGGCCTCCCGGCGGCCTCCGGGCGCGTCCTCGCCTTCGGCGTGCCCTGCGAGATACTGTTCCCGAACATCCTGATGCTCCTGGGACTCGCCGGGATGCCGCCCAGGTCGGCCGACCGCGGAGAAGGCCATCCGGTCGTCGTGGCCGGTGGCGGCGGCCTTTCCAACCCCCTCCCCCTGTCGCCCTTCGTCGACGCCTTCTATCTCGGCGACGCAGAGACCGGGGCCGTCGCCATGATGGACTCACTCTGCGGCGATGGGCCGAAGACCGAAAGGCTCCTGCGGGCCTCGGAGACGCCCGGGGTCTGGGTGCCCTCTCTCGGGCGGAGGCGCGTGTCCTGGCAGAGATCGCCCGTGCTGCTCGAATCCGACGCTCCAGTCCGTCCCGTGGTCCCCACGGCCCGGATCGTCCACGACAGGGCTGTGGTCGAGATAGCCCGGGGATGTACGCGGGGATGCAGGTTCTGTCAGGCGACGCAGCTCTCGAGACCAGTGAGGGAGAGGGGCGTGGGAGAGATCGATTCCCTCGCCAGAAGGGCGATCGCATCCACGGGATGGGAGGATGCGGGGCTGCTCACCCTCTCCTTCTCGGACTACTCGGACCTGCACGGGCTCCTCGGAACGGTAGGGCGCCTGGAGGATGACCTCTCGGTCAACATCTCCCTGCCGTCCCTCAGGCCGGATACCTTCGTCAGGCTCGCCGGGCTCAGGAGGATGGCCGGGAGGGTGACGATGGCGCCCGAGGCCGGTTCGGAGACGCTCAGGAGGAGGCTGAACAAGAACCTGGGCGACGACGTGATCCTCGAGGCCGTCGAGACCGCGTTCGGCATGGGCGCCACGGGCGTGAAGCTCTACTTCATGGTCGGCCTCCCGGGCGAAACCGACGCTGATCTGAGGGCGATCGCCGATCTCTCGGCCGAAGCCGCTCGCGCCGCATCCAGGGCCGGAAGGAGGGGTGGCGGAGTGTCGATCTCTCTTTCACCGTTCATCCCCAAGCCCCACACTCCCCTCCAGTGGTGCGGCCAGCTCCAGCCCGGAGAGGTGAGGCGGAGGATATCGCTGGTTCGTTCCATGGCGAGGCGCTTCACGGTCGGGTCCAACGATCCCGACGTCGCGTTCCTCGAGGGGCTCCTGGGCCTGGGTGACGATTCCGCGACGCCCGCCCTGATGGAGGAGGCGCTCTCGCTCGGGGCCGGATTCGAGGGATGGCGCGAGCATTTCAAGCGCGACCTGTGGACCTCGTGCGCCGACGGGCGGCCGGAGCTGATCGACAGGCTCAGGGAGGGTACGGATCCGTCGACCGACCCTCCGTGGTCGTTCGTCGAGGCCGGGTCCTCCGTCGAGTTCCTCAGGGAGGAGCACCGGAGGTTCCTCGAGGGAATCCCCACGCCGGACTGCAGGGAGTCGGGGTGCCATTCCTGCGGAGCATGCGCGATTTCGGCCGATCCGGCCGGCCGCAGGGCGACGGATCCCCTCCCCGCCGCCGCGGGTGCGCCGGCCCCGTCCCGCGGGGCTGCCGGAGGGGCCGCATCCCGTACGACGGATGCCGTTGCGGCGACTCTGAGAGTCCGCTTCGGCCGGGCCGGGCTTTCCAGGTTCACTTCGCAGCTCGACCTCACGCGCCTGTGGATGCGCACTGCGAGGCGTTCCGGCCTGCTCGTCGCGACGACCCGGGGCCATGTCACCAGGCCGCGCCTGAGGTTCGGCCCCGCCCTGCCACTCGGTTTCGAGAGCGTGAGCGAGTATATTGACATACTTCTCGCAGAGGGGTTCACATTGCGGGATCCCTTCGACCTGGGACGGTTCCTGCCCGCCGGATTCACGGTGACCGGAGCCAGGCTGGTCGAGGGGCGCATGCCTTCGCCCGAGGGCGAGGCCGTGACCGCTTCGTACCGGCTTTTCTGCGGCAGGCATGCCCCGGATGCGGAGGTTCTCCTCCGCGATGCGGAGGGGCTTGCTGGCCTCCAGGCCGGGGATGATGGTTCCATCGATGTCGTGGCGGCGCTCGGAAGCCCCGCCTCGCGACCCGACAGGATATTTGCGGCAGCGACGGACATGGGTGAAATGCGGCTCCTGGTCAGGAGGACCGGGATCTGCGGCACCCTCGACGGATGCCCCGTCCCGCTGCTGTCGATGCATGAAGGAGTTGATCTGGTTTGAAGATCGAGTTCATCGTCAACGCCCATCCCGACGTGACGCGCATAGCGGTCATGGAGGACGGGCGCCTGATGGAGCTTATCGTCGAGAAATCCGACGAGAAGCGGATCGTGGGGAACATCTACCTCGGAAGGGTGAACGCCGTCCTGCCCGGGATGCAGGCGGCCTTCGTGGACATCGGTATGGAGCGGAGCGCCTTCCTCCACGTGTCCGACGTGAGGACGGGCGTCGTCGACGCGAAGGGCTTCGCCCAGTCGCTCGTCGACGAGAAGCCGCTGACCGCCGAGGAGACCGGCAGGCCCATAGAGGACCTGATAAAGCGCGGCCAGGAGGTGCTGGTACAGGTCACCAAGGAACCGATCGGCACCAAGGGGGCCAGGGTCAGCAGCAGGATCTCCATCGCCGGCAGGTACGTGGTGAGCATGCCCGGAGATCCCGTGGCCGGGGTCTCGCGCAAGATCGGCGACAGGAAGGAGCGCTCCCGGCTCAGGGAGATCGTCACGAAGGTCAGCAGCGAGGGATTCGGGATAATCGCCCGGACCGCCGGGACCGACCAGAGCGAGGAGGCCTTCAAGGCCGACATAGAAAGGATCGTCGAGCGCTGGAAGGAGATAGGCGCACTGGCAGTCAAGTCGCGTGCGCCCATGCTCCTGCACCAGGAGCACGACGTGGTCACGATGACGATCCGCGACCTCGTGTCCACCGACATGACGCTCTTCGTAACGGACTCGAAGGAAGTCTACACAGCCGCCAGGAACTACCTCAAGAAGCTCTCGCCGGAGCTGGCCGGCAAGATCAGGCTCTTCCGGGGCAGGACCCCGATCTTCGAGCACTACGGAATCGAGCAGGAGATGACCGGCATCACGGACCGGGAGGTCGAGCTCAAGTCCGGCGGGGCGCTCGTCATCGACCAGACCGAGGCTCTCGTGGCGGTCGACGTCAACACCAGGCGCTACGTGGGCAGGAAGAGCCAGGAGAACACGATCCTCAAGACGAACCTCGAGGCCGCCAAGGAGGTCGCCCGGCAGCTCCGTCTGCGCGACATCGGCGGCATCATAGTCATAGACTTCATCGACATGGACACCGAGGACCACCGTGAGAAGGTGCTGAACTGCCTCAGGAGCGAGCTGGGGCGCGACAGGTCGCCGACCAAGACCTGCCAGATCAGCTCTCTGGGGCTGGTGGAGATGACCCGCAAGCGCGTGCGGCCGAGCCTCGCCCAGTCCCTGTCCGAGCCCTGCAGCCGCTGCGGGGGCAGCGGGAGGGTGCTCTCGCCCCTCTCGGCATCCATCAGGCTCGAACGCCTCCTGGAGAGGGTCTCGGCCCGCAAGACCCACAAGAGCCTCGTAATATCGGTCCATCCCGAGCTCGCGGCCTACTTCATGGAGGAGGACGGCAGGAGGTTCGAGTACCTGACAGGCAAGGCAAGGCTCGAAATCGAGCTTCACGAGGACCAGCGGCTCCGGGTGGACGAGTTCAGGGTCTACTCCCTGGATTCGCACGAGGAGATCACGAAGGAGTTCCTTCAGTAGCACCGGTGGCGACGGGTTGACCATGAGCCGCCCCCGGACCTATAAACGCGGTTGTTTCGACACAGGATTGATTGCGGAGGTGTATCTTGTACGCTGTAATCGAGACGGGTGGACTCCAGTACAGGGTCGAGCCCGGCATGAAGCTCTCGGTCGGGAAGCTCCCCGGCGGCGAGGGTGAAGACGTCTCCTTCGACAGGGTGATGCTCGTCTCCGGCACCGCCGGCGTCCGCATCGGGAACCCCGTTCTCGACGCCACTTCGGTCAGGGCCCGCATCCTCTCCCACGGCAGGGGACCCAAGGTCACGGTCTTCCACCGCAAGAGGCGCAAGGGTCACGAGAAGCGCACCGGCCACAGACAGGACCTCACGAATGTGGAGATCACCGAGATAATCGGAGGCTAGCCCGTGGGCGCACTGCTGTCCGGCAGGGATCTCGCCCGCAGGATAGAGGCAGGCGTCATTGCGAGTTCGGCCCGGTGGGGAGCCACCCCTCCGGGCCTTGCCGTCATCCTGGTCGGTGACGACCCGGCAAGCAGGGGATACGTGCGGTCCAAGCAGAAGGCCTGCGAACGCACGGGCATAACGTCCATCCTCGTCGATCTTCCATCGGGCACCTCGCAGGAAGCCCTCCTGGACAGGATCGCGGCGCTCAACGGCGATCCCTCGGTGGATGCCATCCTCTGCCAGCTCCCTCTCCCGCAGGGCATCGACCCATCGGCCGTGGCCGCGGCCGTCGATCCCCGCAAGGACGTGGACGGATTCCATCCCGAGAACGTCGGCCGGCTCTGGCGCGGCGAGGAGTGCATCGTGCCGTGCACCCCAGCCGGCGTGATGCGGCTGCTCGCGGATGCCGGCATCTCCCCGCGCGGCAGCAGAGCCGTCGTCATAGGCCGGAGCATCATCGTCGGCAGGCCCATGGCCGCCCTCCTCCTGGCCGCAGACGCCACCGTGACCATCGCACATTCGCGGACGAAGGACCTGGAGGGCCTCTGCAGGACGGCCGACATCCTCGTCACCGCAGCCGGCGTGCCGGGCATGGTCGGGGGCTCCTGGATCAGGGAGGGTGCCGTCGTGGTCGATGTCGGTACGACATACGCGGAAGGCAGGCCGGTGGGCGACGTCCGGGCGGACGAGGCCCTGGCGCGCGCATCACTCCTCACGCCTGTGCCCGGCGGCGTAGGGCCCCTCACGATCGCGATGCTGCTGGAGAACACAGTGCGCTGCCGCCTCGGCGCTGGCGCTCGCATCACTCCCTGAAGAGCCGGCTGCAGATAATAGTATGGCGGAGCACGCAGCAGGCCTGGCGCTGACCCGCCCGGCCGGATCGCGGACACCGGAAACCGGAGGGGAGACATGGGCGCTCTCGAGATCATTGTTCTCATCGGTGTCGTCGGCCTCTGGACCGCGATCGCCATGGTCGTGGCATCCGCCGTCAAGGCGCAGAGGACGCTGGGCAGGCTCGAAGCCTCGGTCGAGAGGCTCCAGAGGGATGTCTCGGCCCTCCTCCCCAGGATAGGGTCGACTCTCGAGAGCTTCGACAGGACGGGGCGCGAACTCACGAGGACGGCCGGTACGATCACGTCGGCGGTCGATGTGATCAACCGGGAGGGGACCCGCTCGGTGGCCGCAGGCGTCATCAGATATCTCCCGCTCGTTCTGGGTGTCGCCCGGACGGTGTTCCCGCTGTTCTCCCGGAGAGGGAGATGAAGCCCCTTCCGGGAGCCTCGATGCTCCTGGCGCTCCTCCTCGCGGCTGGATGCGCCAGGGAGGCCGAAGGCCCGCTCAAGGGTGTCCTCGTGGTGTATCCCGACGGAGAGGAGCAGGCGGCGGACAGCCTCACGGGCCTGTACCAGCGAACCGTCACCACCATCGACCCAGAGCCTGTCTTCTCGTTCTCCTTCTGTTCCTCGAGCGAGTTCACCGGGTCCCTGCGCAACAGGAGGACGATCCTGTTCCTGGCTGCCGACGAGCAGGGCCTGCCGGGCGAACTCCGGGGCGGAGGGCCCGTGGCGGGCGCCAGGGATGTCTGGGCCCGGGGCCAGAGGGTGTTCGGCACGGTGATCGGGTCAGCCGGTCCGGATGCCGTCGCCGACAGCCTCGAAGCCGCGTACGACCGGCATCTGCGGGACTGGCTCTTCCAGGATTTCGTCAGCACCTCCATGACGAGCCCGGAACGGATGGACAGCCTTGCCGCTCTGGGCTTCCGCATGAACGTACCAAGGTCCTACGCCACCTCCGAGTGGATCCCGGAAGACGGCTTCGTCCAGTTCCAGCGCCCGGTGTCCGACAACGGGCGGTTGATCCTGAGCATCCGCTGGGTCGAGGGCCTCGAGGCGCTGGATGCCGACGGAGCCGTTGCCTGGCGGCAGGACATGGCCCGCAGGTTCTTCTACGACGCCTCCGCCGACTCGGTCGACCGCTCGAGGCTCGAAGCACTTCCCCTCTCGACGGGGGGCATGACGGGCTGGAGGCTCACGGGGGCATGGATCAACCCGCACCATCTTAACGCAGGCGGGTTCACGAGCTATGTTCTCCAGGATGCAGGCAGGTCCTTCCTGCTCGACGCCGAGATCTTCAATCCCGACGCCGAAAAGGAGCCATACGTGCGCGAAGGGTGGATCCTCATGGGGACCTTCGCCGTGGAGGAACAGGATGGCTGAGTCTCTGGAGGCCGAGATCCGGCAGCTCTACGAGGACTGGATCGCTAATCCATCTCCGGTCGTCTGCGCGAGGCTGGCCGACAGGCTGAGGATAGCCGGGCGCAACGACGAGGCCCTCGAGGTCTCCCGCCGGGGGCAGAAGGACTGGCCTGGCAACAACTCCATCCGGATGGTCATCGCACGCTGCCTGAGGGGCACGGGAGACATGCAGGAGGCCCGCTCGGCCTTCGAGGAAGTGCTGAAGACGGATCCGTTCAATCTGGTGGCCCTCAAGAACCTGGCCGAGATGTCCATGGTCGAGGGCAGGTATCGCGACGCAGTCAAGCTCTTCGGCGACTATGTGTTCGAGAATCCAGGCGACCCCGAGGCACAGCAGCAGCTCGAGGAGGCGAAGCGGAAAGAGAGGACGGCCCCTGAACCCGCGCCCGTCCCGTCAGGTGAAGAAGCGGTCGCGCCACCCGAAGCCGTCGCGGTGCCCTCGGCCATTCCTGCCGCGGCTTCCGGGCCGGTCGTCGCGGAACCTGCAGTCACCCTGGAGCAGGCCTTCGCGGCCGAACCGGAGTCTCCCCCGGTGCAGACGGCCTCCCCGGTCGAGGATGCCTTCGCGGCCGAAAGCCCTGCCGGGGCCGGCTCCGAGCCTCCATCGCCGGAACCCGCGTCTGCGCCGGAACCTGCGGTCACCGTCGAGCAGGCCTTCCCGGCCGAAACTGAACCTCCCCCCGGGCAGGCGGAGGCTGACATACCCGCGGCTCCGCTCCGGTCGGAGGCAGGAGCTCCCGGACGGGACGCCGAACCCGTGCCGGCACGGGCAGCGGAACCGGCCTCCGCTCCCGAACCCGAAACAGCTCCTCCGACGGAGCCGGCGGCTTCCACGGCGCCGGCGCCCGAAGCCTCGTCGCAACCCGGACAGGCCGTCTCCGGAGAAGAGGCCGCCCCGGCGCCGTTCCCACAGACCGGACGCATGGAGCGGATCCTCAGGAGCCAGGGCATGGCCGTTCCTGAAGCAAGGCCGGCGGCTCCCTCCCCCGCCCCCGCCCACGCTCCCGAACCAAGGGCGGCCCAGGGCCTGAAGCGGGAGCCCAGAAGCCTCTTCGACCTTTTCTCCCCCGAGGAGCGGGCCGAACTCTTCCTCGAACCCTACCGGCAGGAGGAGAAGTGAGGGGCGCCAGGCCTTCGGTGCTCGTCGTGGACGGGCCCAGCCTCGGAGCCCTGGGCCGCCGCGATCCCGCACAGTACGGGACGGCGACCTATCGGGAGCTCACGGCCTCCGTGAAGGCCTGGGCGGATGATCTCGGGATGGACGTTGAATCGATCCAGTCGGACAGCGAGGGCGGCATCGTGAGCGCAGTCTGGGCCGCCTCGGGCAGGCTGGATGCGCTGGTCATCAACCCGGGCGGATACGCCCACGGCTCGATGGCCATACACGACGCGATGGAGGGCTTCGACGGCCCGGTCATCGAGGTGCACCTCAGCCAGGTGATGGCAAGGGAGCCCGAGCGCAGGATACTGGTCACCGCACGCGCAGCCGACGTCCTCATCTGCGGGGCGGGGACTGCTGGATACAGGCTGGCCCTGGAACTCGTTCCGGGCATGATCAAGGCATGAGAAGCCGGAAGGATTCGAGATGATCTGGACCACGGACCTCAGGAAGGGTGTCGTAATCGAAGTAGATGGCGTGCTCTTCCTCGTGCTCGAGTACCAGCACGTGAAGCCGGGCAAGGGCCCGGCCTTCATCAGGACCAGGCTGCGCGAGCTCCAGTCCGGTAAGGTCCTGGACAGGAGCTGGCGCTCCGGCGAGAAGGTCAAGGACGTGAGGCTCGAGAGGCGAACCTTCGAGATGCTCTACCGCACCGAGGAGGGCCTCGTGGTGATGGATCCCGACACCTTCGAGCAGATCATCCTCGACGACCGGGTGGTCGGCGACACGGCCCTCTACCTGGTCGACAACTGCAGGCTAGAGGTGCTCTTCAACGGATCCGAGCCCATCTCGATCGAACCCCCTACCTTCGTCGACCTGCTGATCGTCGAGACCGACCCCGGGCTGAAGGGCGACACGGCCAGCGGCGGCTCGAAGCCCGCGACCCTCGAGACGGGTCTCGTGGTACAGGTTCCCCTCTTCCTGAAGGAGGGGGAGAAGATAAGGGTCGACACCCGGACGGATACCTACATCGAACGGGTCAAGAGCTGACGGGATGTCCGACAGGCTCGTCGTAATCCCGACCTACAACGAGAGAGAGAACGTCGCGGAACTGCACCGGTCGGTCCGCGACGCGTGCGATTTCGACATGCTCTTCGTCGACGACTCGTCCCCGGACGGAACGGCGCAGGCAGTGAAGGCCCTGGCCGCATCCGACCCCGGTGTCGCCCTCATGGAGAGATCGGGCGAGAGAGGGCTCGGCAGGGCCTACGAGGCCGCCTTCAGGCAGGTGATCGAGAAGGGCTCCTGGCAGCGGGTGTTCATGATGGACGCCGACCTCTCCCACCAGCCCGTGCATCTCCGCGGGCTGGACGAGGCTCTCGATGATCACGACATGGCTCTGGGCTCGAGGTACATCCGGGGCGTGAGCGTCCTGAACTGGTCGATCCTCAGGCTGAACCTGAGCTATTCCGCCAACTCCTACATCAGGGCCGTCACGGGGATGCCCTTCTCCGACTGCACCAGCGGCTTCAGGGGCATCAGGGCCGAAAGGCTGGAGTCGATCCTGTCCGGCAGGAAACATGCCGGGGGCTACGCATTCCTGGTCGAGATGCTCCACAGGGCCTGGAGGTCGGGGCTCTCGATCCGGGAGGTACCCATAGTCTTCGTGGAGAGGGAGCACGGAGAGTCGAAGATCTCCGCCAGGGTCATGCTCGAATCCCTCGTCACCCCCCTCCGCCTCAGGCTGACCGGAACCCGGCACTCCGCCCGGGGGCCGGCCGGCACTCAGTAGCAGGCGTACAGCTCCCTGACCACCCCGTCCTGCCAGTTCCTGGCGGAATGTACAGCGCCCTGGGGCACTTCGCACATGATCGCCAGGGCGATCGTGCGGCCGCCCGAGGTCCTGAGGATCCCCGCGAGCGAGGCCGTGTCGCCCAGGGAGCCCGTCTTGCCTCTGAAAGCCCCCGGCGGCAGGTCCGAGAGCCGCGAGGCCATCGTGCCGTCGACTCCGTTGACAGCGAGCGAGGCCAGGAACTCCGGCCCCCACTCGAGCGACCCCGCACCGTCCAGCAGGACGCTCACGAGTTGCGAAGGGCTGATCATGTTCAACCTCGAGAGGCCCGATCCGTCGGCCAACTGTGCTCCGTCGACGCCCTGCAGCTCCTGGAGCATCCGCCCGGCCATGTCGCATCCCGCCCGGGTCGTGGCCTCCCCGCCCGGGTGCGAGTCCGCGGAGGCCCTCAGCAGGAGTTCGGCCACCACGTTCATGCTCCACTTGTTCATCTGGGCGGCTATCTCGTACACCGGCCGAGATCTGATGACGGCGACCCTCGTGAGCTCCTCGTCCGAGGGGACCCGTCCCCCTCCCACAGACGTCACCCTGAGGTTCCTGGTCTCCAGCTCGTTGGCGAATACCTCGGCGAACTGCCGCGGGGCGCCGGCGAACGGCACGTAGACGACGACCGTGGTGTCCGGAGGCATGGTGCCCCCGAGCGTGATCACGGGCTCCGAGGTCGCCCAGCCCTCCGGCCTCGCCGTGGGCTCCCAGTCCCTGGCCGTTCCCACGGCCACCGAGCCCCTGAGCTCGAGCCCTGGCAGCTCCGGATACTCCTCCACGGATACGGAGCTCCGATCGGACGTCAGGACGAGTTCGAGCACGTTGTCACCTAGGGTCAGGGCCTCCACCGGCGGGCAGTAGACCCGCGACCAGTCGTCCTGATCCCAGCCAGGGCACCGGTTCGAGTCGGCGAAGGCGGATGTGTCGAAGACGAGATCCCAGGATCCTCCCCGGAGGGCCGACGCTGTCTCCACCGCGGCCCTTTCGATGTCGTCCGGCTCGATGAGGGGCGCCCCTGCGCCCACGATGTAGATGGTCGATCCGGCAGAGTCGGCGAGGATGTCGGTTTCGATGATGCTGGAGGGGCCGAGCGTGCGGAAGGCCAGCAGCGTGGTGATCAGCTTGACGGTGGAAGCGGGCCTGAAGAGCTCGTCGGCCCTGGAGTCGAGCAGGACTTCGCCGGTCTCGGCGTCGACGGCCTGCATGCCCGTCCTCCACGAGGGTGAGGGCTGGGTCGCGGCTGCACCTGCGGCCGTGAGCGCGGCGAGCATGACGGGGTGCATCGAGGGTTCACCTCCGGTGTTGACAGGTCCCGGACGAAACTACATTAACCTGTTTCGTCTCGGCAACACCAACCAGGCCATGCCGCCCTCCGGGGGGAGCTGCGATGCGGTACGTGCTCATTCCGACAGTCATGTTCCTCCTCTCCTGCGGCCGGGAGGAGGCGCCGGCGGCCGTGTCGGCCGGCGGCAGGGTCCTCTCCTACGATGATGCCGCCGCGATCCTCGAGAACATCGAGCGAGACTCCGTCTCCGTGACAGCGTTCGCCGAGAATGCGGTCGACCGGCTCCTCATCCTCGAAGACGCATGCGCCAGGGGTCTGGATGAAGATCCCGAGATCGCGAGCGCCGTACATGACGCCGCCAGGACCAGGCTGCAGTACATCTACCTCCAGTACAAGCTGGGCTCGGTCGAAGTCCCCGAGGATTCCATACGGTCCTTCTACGACCGCATGGGCGAAGAGCTCGTCTTCACGGCCATACAGGCGGACGACAGCCTGACTGCGGACAGCCTCCGGGCCCTGGTGGCGGCCGGAGCCGACGCCCGGGCACTCGCAGCATCCTCGACGACCCTGATGCAGGACAGGCCGACCCGGGGTCGCTGCGGACCCACGGACAGGACGAGGCTTGTGGGCGTCGACAGAGACCTCCTGGCGGGCCTCGCCCCCGGTGACATCTCGCGCATCGCCTCCACCCCGTCCGGCTTCAGGTTCCTCAGGCTGGACTCGGTCCTGGCCGTGGAACCTCCCCCGTTCGAGGAGGCCGAGGGCCGGATAAGGGACTTCATCTGGGCCCACATGTCCGAGGAGTACAGGAACATCCTGGAGGACAGCCTCGTGCAGGCCCGGGGGTTGCGGGTGGATTCCTCCGCTGCCGGGCTGGTGGCGTCGCATGCTCTCGACCCTGTCGGGCACTTCTCCCCCTACACGGAGTCGGAGGCCCGGATGACGGCCATTTCGTGGGACGGAGGGGAGAGGAGCGTCATCTCTCTCGCGTGCAACATCAGGGACCTGCCCGAAAACCTTCCCAGAACAGCGGGCGACACCGCATGGGTGACGGACTACTGCCACCTGCTGGGCCTCTATGAGATCATGGCGGCCAGGGCGGTCGAACTCGGCCTCGACGAGCACCCCGTCGTGGGTCCTGACATCCGGGATGCGCAGGAACAGGTTCTCCTCGACGCATGGTTCGAGACCGTCGCAGGCCCGAGGATCCTGATCACCGATCAGGACATGCAGGATGCCTGGAACGACAACAGGGACATGCTCCTGATGCCCGAGGAGCGCGTGTTCAGGCTGGTATACGCCACGCCGGGCGCGCAGGCTTCGGCCCTTTCGACGCTGCTCGCCGCCGGAGGCGATCCGCTCGCCGACCCGGGGGCATTCACCGTTCCCGCGGCCCTGATGGAGGATGCCGGATCGGCCCTCACGAGACCGCTGGAGATGTCCGATCTTCCCGCGGAGGTCGGCCCCGGAGCCTTCTCCCTCGCTCCCGGACAGGTCCTGTCGTGCTCCGTAGGAACCGGCGGGCTCGTTTTCGTCAGGCTCGAGGAGGTCATCCCCGAGAGGGAGGCCACCCTGGAGGAGTCGCGGGACGCCCTGGTGCCGATGCTGTACTCCGCGAGGCGCGAGGAGGTGCTTGCCGGACTTGTAGACAGCCTTCGATCGGCGTATGCTTGGAACATAGACTGGGAGTTCTTTGCCAGATTCTGGCGGGATGGCGCCGTCGCTACTGACCACCCGGGGGTTGAGTGATGTTCTGTCGTATCTGCGGCCACGACAACGGAGACAGAGGCACCGGGAAGTGCGGCAACTGCGGGTTCGATCTCGAATATCAGAACCGGCCGCTGAAGGAGCAGAGGGAACCCCTGCAGAAGACCCTCGACATCCCCATCAGGATCGAGGGGCCCGACCATCTCGTGGTAATCCCCCACAAGAAGTCCGGCCTTGCGGGTATAGGTCTGAGCGTCCTCGGGCTGATCCTCTGCACCGTCATCCTCGTCTCGTTCGACAGGGCCGAGAACGTCTCCACCGGGTTCTCGGCCGACTCATCCTCCTCGATGGAACCCGATGTCCCTCTCGACTCGCTCCCGATCAGGGTAGGCAGCGACATCGTGTACCAGCTCAACGCAGAGGGCACGAGCGCGGAGCCCCATACCAACCTCAACCTCAGCCTCATCCCCGAGGGCAGCACTGTCGCGTTCATCGCCCCGGCCTCCGTGCCCATCAAGCCTCTCGTCGTCTACATCGACATGAAGAACCGCGAAGGCGACCAGGCGAACCTCGATCTCGACGGGCTCTGCATGTGGTCCGACGAGGGGATGACCGAGTTCGAGAGGCTGCCCCTGGTTGTCCAGTCGGTGATGCCCGACTCCTCCCCGACGCGTCCCGTCGGCATGAAGGTCCTCTTCACCGACCAGTGGCTGGTGGGCCGGGTGGAGGAGTTCTCGATCGAGATCACCTCGGCCCTGCCAGGCGGCGAATACAACCAGGCCAAGCTCGACAGCGTCCTCACCCAGGTCCAGCGGAGGCTCGACAACCGCGACATCGAAGGCAGGCCCGTCGAGGTCACCGTGATGTTCTCCGAGACGACCCTCCTGGGTGATGCCTTCGAAGTCATGAAGGCCGTCCTCCCCTCGGTGGAGAGCAGGGGCTACACCGGCCTGGGCCTGAGATACTTCCTCCTGGAGAACTGATCCCGGGCTCGAATCCCGGGCATCCGATCCCCGCCCGCTCGATGCCGGGGAGGGCGCTCTGCGCCCGGCTCCCCCCGGCCGGCTGCACACCCGCGAAGAGCCCGGCGGAGGCCGGGGAAAGGTGCCCCCCGTGATGAACCATGCTGCATGCAGGATCAGGCGTGACAGGGAGAAGAGCATCCTCAACAGGCATCCCTGGGTCTACTCCGGAGCGATCCAGGATGTGGATCCGGGAGCCTCTCCCGGGGATGTCGTCGACGTCGTGGGGCCGGACGGCGCCTGGATGGCCAGGGGCTTCTACAATCCCGCATCGGAGATAGCCGTCCACCTGTTCTCGTGGGACCGCGGCGAGGAACCGGGGGATGACTTCTGGCGCAGGAGACTCGCGAGGGCGCTCGAGCTGAGGCGCGCGCTGCCGTCCTTCCCGGAGCCGGGCGGAGCCTACCGGATGGTCCACTCTGACTCCGACCTGATGCCGGGCCTCGTGGTCGACTGGTACGCCGGCTTCCTCGTGATGCAGTTCCTCACTCTCGGCATCGACGGTCTGAAGGATCTTATCGTGGACGAGGCCATGGCGCTCACGGGCGCCAGGGGGGTGTGGGAGCGAAGCGACACGGATGCGCGGAAGAAGGAGGGGATGGACAAGCGGCACGGCCTCCTCGCAGGGGAGGAGCCACCCGTCGAGATCGAGGTCGACGAGGGCGGCGCCCGGCTGCTCGTCGACGTGAGGAACGGCCACAAGACCGGCTTCTACCTCGACCAGGCCCTGAACAGGATGGACAGCCGGCGCTACATGGAAGGCAGATCCGTCCTGAACTGCTTCTGCTACACCGGTGGATTCAGCGTCGCAGCGGCCATGGGCGGCGCCTCGACCGTGACGAGCATCGACTCGTCGCGCCCAGCCCTGGAGACGGCGTCGCGGAACATGGAGCTCAACGGCTTCGGAGGCGACAGGTACCCGATGCTAGACGCCGACGTCCCCGCCCTTCTGAGGCGGTACCGGGAGGAGGGGGCCTCCTTCGGCGCCGTCATACTCGATCCGCCCAGGTACGTCGGCGGCAAGGACGCGCTCCAGCGAGGCACCCGCGCCTACAAGGACGTCAACATGCAGGCCATGTCCGTCCTCGAGCCCGGAGGGCTGCTGTTCACGTTCTCCTGCTCGGGCCTGGTGGGCGAGGAGCTGTTCCAGAAGATCGTCTTCTCTGCCTCGGCGGACGTGGGGAGGGATCTCAGGATCATCTCCCGGATGGGACAGGCCCCCGACCACCCCGTGCTGCTGTCCTATCCGCAGGGCGGCTACCTGACCGGGCTCCTGCTGCAGCGGACCTGATCCTCCACGGGCGGGCCGCGGAATCCGGCCGCGGGGGCCGGAGGAAGCCGGAGGCTCTCGACTCCGGCCGGATTGGTGCATATTGGACGACGGCGGCGGGCGGGGCGGAGGCCGGACCCTGAGGCCGCCTGAATGACAGGGAGGTGGAGAGATGGCGTTCAAGGTGACTAGCAGTGCGGTGGACAGCGAAGGTTATCTGCCGGGCTGGTACTCGAGAACCACCGACAACTCCTCGCCCCCGGTCGGGTGGGCCAACGCCCCGAAGGGGACCGTCTCGATCGCCATGACCTGCACCGAGACGGTGGATGGTGCACCCGTACACCACTGGATACTCTACAACCTTCCGCCCGAGCCGCCCGGCATCTACGGCGGCCTCCCGGTGGAGCCCGAGCTCGAGAACGGGGCGGTGCAGGGGGTCAACAGCTTCGGGGTCCCGGGGTGGACGGGTCCCGAGAGCACTGGCACCCTCAGGGTGCTCGTCTTCACTGCCCATGCGCTGGACAGGCGGCTCGACATCCCACACGGATCCGACGCCGAGACTCTCGCCCGGGCCATGGCCGGCTCGGTTCTGGCCACGGCGACATTCACCGCCCGTTTCATGGGAAGGGGCTGAGCAGGCCGTGGTGATGGCATTCGTCCTCACCAGCCCGGCGTTCAGCTCCGGCTCGACCATCCCTTCCATCTACACGGCCGACGGTCTGGACGTCTCGCCTCCCCTGGAATGGGCCGGCGCCCCTCCCGGGACCGTGACCCTCGCCCTTGTCTGCGACGATCCCGACGCGCCCGGCGGAACCTGGACGCACTGGGTCCTCTATGGCATCCCGGCGTCGACCACGTCCCTCCCGGAAGGGATCGCCGGCTCGGTCCACCTCGATGACGGCTCCGTGCAGGGGCTCAACAGCTGGGGCGAGACGGGATGGCGGGGTCCGAGCCCCCCGTCGGGCACCCACAGGTATGTCTTCAGGCTCCACGCGCTCGATACGGCGCTCCAGCCCGACTCCTCGACCACCGCGCGCGACCTCCGCGAGGCCATGCACGGGCACATACTGGGCAGCGCCTCCCTCACCGGGCTCTACTCCCGGAGCCGCTGAGCCCGGATGCCGCCCGGCAGCCGGTTCAGGAAGCTCTGGGCTCTCGACCCGGACACTGTCTATCTCAATCACGGATCGTTCGGGGCCTGCCCGCGGGATGTCCTCTCCTTCCGCGCAGGGCTCCTGGCCGAGCTCGAGGCCGCGCCGATGGAGTTCCTCGTCAGGCGGCTGCCCGGCCTGCTCCAGACCGAGCTGGAGTACGCCGAGAAGCTGACGGGAGCCGAACCCGGCTCGATCGTGTTCGTGCCCAACGCCACCCACGGGGTCAACACCGCCCTGGCCTCCTTCGGGCTCCGCCGGGGCGACGAAGTGCTGGTCGGGTCCCAAGAGTACTTCTCGACCCTGAACGCCTGCATGCGTCACTGCGCGACCGCGGGCGCCCGCTGCAGGGTCGTTCCGATGCCGTTCCCGGCGCCCGGGCCGGAGGGTGCCGCCGAGGCCTTCCTGTCGATGGTCACCCCCGCGACCAGGCTCGCCGTCATCGATCACGTGACGAGTGCCACCGGGTTCGTGCAGGACCCTGCGCCGCTCGTGGCCGCGATGCGCGGGAAGGGCGTCGAGGTTCTGGTGGACGGCGCGCACGGCCCGGGAATGGTTCCCCTCGACATGCAGGCGATCGGCGCGGCCTTCTACACCGGCAACTTCCACAAGTGGCTGTGCTCGCCGAAGGTCTGCGCCATGCTCTACGTTCGCTCGGACATGCAGGAGAGAACCCGCCCCCTGGCCACCAGCCACGTCACGGGCGACTTCGACAGCGGGCAGAGCGCCTTCAGGATCGAGTTCCAGTGGAGCGGGACCACGGATCCTACCGCCGCCCTGTGCGTCTCCCGGTCGGGGGAGTACCTCGCCTCGCTGCTGCCGGGCGGGCTCCCGGCCGTCATGGAGGCCAACCGGACCCTGGTCCTCCGGGCCCGCGGCATCGTGGCCGACGCACTTGGTGTCGGACAGTCCTGTCCGGACTCGATGACGGGGGCCATGGCCTCCTTCGAGCTGCCCTGGATCGATCCTCCCGATCCACCCCTGCCCGACTGGATATGGATGGACCCGCTCCAGAGGCGTCTCCTCGAGGAGTGCCGGATCGAGGTCCCGGTATCGTACGTCAGGAGGGAGAGGCTGCGGATCCTGCGGATCTCGGCGCAGCTCTACAACGACATATCGCAGTACGAGTACCTGGCGTCCTGCCTCAGGCGGATGCTCTGACGGGTTCCCCTCCCGTGCGGAGTCCCAGGGCCAGCGTGAGGGCGGCGGCGAGCGAAAGGCCGGCGCCCGTCGCGAACGGGGCCACCGGGCCGAATACGTCCCAGAGCAGGCCGGCCAGTATGCTTGCGGGCAGGAGCGCGATCCCCGCGATGGTGGCGTGCAGACCCAGCATGGTGCCCTTCAGGTGCGCCGGGGCGATCTCGGCTATGAAGGCCCTCTCCACGCCGGCGGTCATCGCCGTGAAGACTCCGTAGAGGGCGAAGGCCGCGGCGATCACCTCCCTGCTCCCGGCCCAGGCGAACCCGGCATACACGACCGAGAATACTGCGTATCCGGCCACCAGGAGGCTCTTCCTCCCCACCCTGTCCGACAGCCTTCCGAGGGGCAGGGCGAGGATGGACGAGACGGCGTTGTAGAGGAGGTAGAGCAGCACCACCTGGGATGCGTCGCATCCCGCGCTTCCCGCCCTGAGCAGTAGGAAGGTGTTCGAGGAGTTGCCCAGGGTGAACACGAAGACGACCGCGAGATAGAGCTTCAGGCGCGGATCGAGGTTGGCCAGGCCCTTCAGGAGGTGGAGCGGGGCTTGCCCCGTCCCCCTAGCGCCCGTCTCCCTTATGAACGCGAACATCACGAGCGACAGCACGGCGGGGATGCAGGAGAGTAGGAATATCCTCCCGTAGTCGTACGAGCCGGTGGAGGACCTGATCAGCAGCCAGGCCAGAAGGATGCCCATCGCCGAGCCTGCCATGTCGAGCGCCTTGTGAAGGCCGAAGGAATGCCCGAGCCTCGCGGAGTCGCAGCTCTCGCTCACGAGCACGTCGCGTGGGGCAGTCCGGATGCCCTTGCCAAACCTGTCGATCACGCGCGCGCCCAGGATGCCGGTCCAGGAGCCCGCCGCGAGGAGGGCGAGCTTGTAGACGAGGCCCGCGGCGTAGCCGGCGAAGGCCAGGGGCTTCTTGCGCCTGTACCTGTCGGAGATGTAGCCGCCGGAGACCCGGAGGAGGCTGGCTAGGCTCTCGGCGATGCCTTCTATGAGCCCCACGAGCGCGGGCGTGGCGCCGAAGGCCGATGTCAGGTACAGGGGGATGAGCGGGTACACCATCTCTGTGCTGAGATCCGCGAAGAAGCTGACGAGTCCGATTAAGACTACGTTGCCCACGGGTCCGTTCCTGGTTTCAGATCCTTCAGATGCATCGACAAATCCATACGCAACAATACTATGAGTGTGTTTTCGGCCTGGCCGTCGATCACCGTCCGAACTCCAGCAGTGTTCCGTATTCTACACCCTCCGGCCCGGTTGTGCAGGGGGCCGGAGGAAGTCCGGCAAGAGGCCAAGAATCCCGCTGAACAGGGCCAATGCCCCATTTAACAGTGAAGAACCCCGAGACCTGCGAAAGGGCGTGCCATATCATCCGGCGGGATATTGTTACGAGCCCATCGGGCAACGTCTGGGGATGCTCGGTCGGGCACTCTCGCGGTTCACCAGACAGGACAACCAGAGCCATGGTGAACCGCTGACGTGCCTGCTCATTCCGGCTCACCGGAATGAGTGGTACGCCGGATCGACCTTGTTTCGAGGAGATGCTTCACCCGGATACGGGGACCGGCCGAACGATAAGAGAAACCGGCGTAGATCCGGTCCGGGAATATCGAAGAGGAAGCCCGGATCCCGTGCTGATCTGGTAGGCATCGCCTCTCATCTGGACGGCTCCCACTGTTCCTCCGGCGAAGGTCGTCCGCTCCTCTCACTGTACCGGGAGTATCTCTGTCATTTCATGGGGAGAGAGGGGTGCCTGTTGCAGATGGGCCCCCTGAACACGGCGGCCTCCCTCTCATCGTTGTTCGACCGGCCATTGACCTGCATATGCTTACGGCACTACACTCATGCAAGTGCCTCCATGTTCCCGTGAAGGAGGATGACATGAGAGCGTGGAACCTGTCTGCCTCTCTTCTTCTGATCACCTCCGTGGCGCTTGCCGAGTCGATGCCCTCTCTGGGAACCGTACTTGCCTCCGACGGAGCAATCGTGGAGGGGGCTTCGGGCAGTTACGACCCCGCCGGTTTCCGCATGGA
>JAUCPW010000023.1 GCA_030373045.1 Candidatus Fermentibacter sp. | reverse complement strand
ACACAGCGCTGTCTCGTGGGCTCGGAGATGTGTATAAGAGACAGTTTCTGCGTCGGTCCGCTACCTGACGACCACCAGGTTCCTCGAGGCGGCATAGCCGTTCGCCTCGAAGCGGATCGTGTAGATGCCCGACGGCACGCTCCGGCCATCCTCACCCGTGAGGTCCCAGACCAGGTCGTGATCCCCGGGGGCCATCTCCGAGTCGATCAGCTCGGCCACTATCCTGCCCGAGAGGTCGTAGACCCTGAGGCTGGCGCGGCCTGCGTCGCCCATCGTGACGGGGATCGAGGCGCTGACGGAGGCGGGGCTCGGGGACGGGAGGCCCATCGAGGAGACCATCACGTCGCCCTGCTGGTCCTCGATGCCGACCAGGCTCACGGTGATGGAACCCTGGTAGGGGTTGTAGTCGCGGGCCCATACCGTCACCGCCATCAGTCCGTTCGTGGTCGGAGCGACCGCGAGGGTGGCCTGGCCCGAGGCGTTGGTCGTGGCCACCTCGTAGACCTCGCCGGTCTGCCAGTTGCCCTTCTGCAGGCACACGCGGGCGCCGGAGAGGGCTCCGGAGGCGCCCGTCACGGTGACGGTGACGTTGCCCGGGCCGGAGATGGTGGCCGGGTGCGACACGGTCATGGCGGAGGCCTGAGTCGACCACATGGGCAGCTCGGGGTCGCCCAGCAGGTTGTACTCCATGGCGCACCAGTGCCAGTACTCGTCATCGGGGGGCAGGAACTCGTCGACGCTGACGGCATGGGCGGCGCCCAGGTTGTAGACGTTGTTGACCCTGTAGTCGACGTAGAACTGCTTGACGATGTCGTTGCTGAGGCCCGTTCCGGGCGCGACGCCCGTCATGCCCCAGCCGTACCTGGAGTTGAAGGCCCCGAAGCCGCCGCCGTTCGTGGCGCGCACCCAGGCGTCGCCGCAGCAGGTCTGGGTGTCGAAGGCGCCTATGAGGCAGGAGATCGAGTTCCAGATCGCCACCGTGCCGGTGCCGGAGTAGTTGGTGAGGGCCAGGATGTCGGAAGTGTTCCACATGTTGCCGTAGGACGTGTACATACCGGTCTCGGCGCCGTGGCTCGAGTGCATCACGTGATGGGGGCCGGCGTTTATCATGGCCGAGGTGATGGCGGGGCTGTTGCCCGGCGCGACCTCCTCGTGGCAGCCCTCGATCTCCCAGGAGGTGGGGAAGTAGTTGTCCACGAGGTAGGCAAGCGCGCTTCCGTAGACGGGCACGCCTCCGTCGTCCCACAGGTAGCCCGTGGAGAAGCCCAGGCGCATCTCCTCCGGGGCGGTCTCGAAGTAGTCGAGGGTGCCGGGCTTGTGCTCGTAGGTGATGACCTTGTTGTAGAAGAGTGTGGCGTCGGCGGTCGAGCGCAGGGGCGCCCTCCCGACCCAGAGGTCGGGGTGGTAGGTCATGGCGTCGACGCCGAACTGGCCGTAGATGTGGTTGCCGTTGGAGTCCCAGCTGTCGTACGAACCCTGGCTGTCGTTGTTGTCGGAGTAGTAGATGTCGCAGGGGGCCTCGGGCTCGTTCTCGCCGCCCGCGCTGAGGATGATGTGCCTGCCTGCTATCTTGTCGTCGTCGCCCGCTATGAGGACGTACTCGGTTCCCTCCAGGCGGCAGTCGATGAGGAACCTCCTGATCTGGTGGGCCAGATCGTAGGAACCGGTCGCATACTGCGTCTGGATCCAGGTGGTGGTGTAGACGTTGGTGGGCACGCCCTTGGCGGTCTTCCAGTCGGCCAGCGTCTGCATCTGCGCCTGGTAGTCGGGGTGGGTGACGATCACGTATTCGCCGTAGGCGAGTTCACGCGAGGCCACTATCTCGGCGCCGGACGGCGACACGCCCTCGGGGTTCACCGCGATGGCGCGGACGATGTCCATCGAGCGCTGCTCGCTCTGGGCGGAGCGGCGGAGGATCGTGCGGGCCTCGTCGGACTGCTCTATCTCGAGAGAGACAGTGAGGGATGTGAGGGTCTCGATCGTGCCGCTGCGCGGGTTCCAGCGCACGGGATAGACATCGAGATCGGCCGTAGGGATGCCCAGGATGGGGGTGGAACCGTCGAGATGCGCGGTCTCGACCGGGTACGGGGTGCTCGAGTCGTAGACGCTCTCGTCGATGTCTATCGGCCTGGGCGTGTGCTCGACCGAGAACGGCAGCGCCGGCCCGCACGGCATGACGTCGAACCTGCCGCGCACCGGCGTGTAGACGGCTTCGGCAACCGTCATCGACCGGGCCACGGTGCCCGTGGGGAGGGCGACGGTGACCGGGAGCACCGGCATGGAGGGGAGGCCCTCGCCGTTGATCGGTGTGGCGCCCTCGTATGTGACGCGGGTGTAGGGGCCCACCTGGTCGAGTTCGACGGCGGACGCGTCCAGGGGGATGCTCACGAGCATCTCCCCGGCTGCCGCGAAGCCGGTCAGTGGGAGCGCCGCGAGCATGAAGAACGGAAGCCTCATCTCTCCTCCTTGGTGCAACCCGTGGTTCGACTCTTCTCCACTCTTGTCACCGCTCGTCCGGTCCCGGCGTTCCAGCGGCGCCGCGACCCCCTCCGAAAGGCACGGGCCCCCGCTGCCGGAGGCCTCCAGATCAGACAGACCCCGAATGCGCGTCAGTCGCTGCAGCCTGCGAGTACACCGACCACTCCCTCCGCGGCCGACCCGGCATCGGCCGGATCGCCTCCGAAGGAACCTTCCAGACCGCCCGGGCCGTAGACCTCGACCCTCATCGAGTCGGCCTCGGGTGTGACCAGCACGAGCCAGCCGGCATCGAAGAAGCTCGCTGCAAGAGAGAAGGCCTCATCGCCGGATGCGCCGCCCAGCTCGACCGGCTCCCCATATACGGGATACCCTGATAATGAGTCGAGTTCCCGCACGAGGGCGGCCGCAG
This sequence comes from Candidatus Fermentibacter sp., assembly GCA_030373045.1. NCBI lineage: Bacteria > Pseudomonadati > Candidatus Fermentibacterota > Candidatus Fermentibacteria > Candidatus Fermentibacterales > Candidatus Fermentibacteraceae > Candidatus Fermentibacter > Candidatus Fermentibacter sp. The sequence goes on along the minus strand of JAUCPW010000023.1, from coordinate 74,151 downwards.
CCCCGGAAAGCCCGACTCCGGCGGCCGACACCGTGATGAGATCGTCCGAACCGCCGTCCACGGGGGCGACGGAGGACCAGTCGATCCCCGTGGAACCCGCGGGATCCTGTTCGACCGCGGCGGGCTCGACGGCTGCCTCCCCGTCGCCGGAAAGGGCATCCCAGAGGAGGAAGCCCGCGATGAGGGCGCCCGCACCCACGGCGATCAGAGAGCCGCTTACCGACGAATCGCCGGCGTCGCCGGACGAGCCCGGGGAGCCGTCGGCGAAAGCGGACACCGGGAGCACCAGTCCCGCCGCTGCTGCGAGCAGCAGCGCACGGCCGGCATCGAGCAGGCTGCCGGGCAACCTACTCCTCCTCCTCCCTGGTGACCTCTGACATGATCCTCTCCTGTACCTCGCGGGGCACGGGCTCGTAGTGCGAGAAGGACTGGGTGAAGCTGCCCCTCGCCTGCGTCAGGGAACGGAGGGAGCTCGTGTACTGGTAGAGCTCGGCCTCGGGCACCAGGGCCCTGATGACCTGGAACCCGCCCTCGGCCTCCATGCCCAGGATCTTGCCGCGGCGCGAGTTTGCGTCGCCTATCACGTCGCCCATGAACTCGTCGGGCACGGTGATCTCGAGCGACATCAGGGGCTCCAGCACCTGCGGGGCCGCCTCGAGCATCAGCTGCTTGAAGCACTTGCTGGCCGCTAGCTTGAAGGCCATGTCGGACGAGTCGACGGCATGGAACGAACCGTCGTACACCACCGCCTTGACGTCGACGACCTTGCTGCCCGCCACCGGACCCCTGTCGAGGGCCTCGGTGACGCCCTTCTCGATGGCCGGAATGAACTTGGTGGGCACCGTGCCGCCCACGACCTCGCTCGCGAACTGGAAGCCGTCGCCTCGCGGCATGGGCTCCAGCCTGAGGAAGACGTGCCCGTACTGCCCGCGGCCGCCTGTCTGCTTCTTGTGCTTGTACTGGCCGCTGACCGTCTTCGAGATGGTCTCGTGATAGGCGATCCTGGGCTTGGAGAGCTCCGCCTCGACCGAGTACAGGTCCTTGAGGCGCGCCAGGACGGTGGCCAGGTGCTGCTCGCCCATGCCCGAGAGCGTGGTCTGGCCTATCTCGGCCTCGTTCCTGAAGAACAGGGTCGGATCGAGGGACGCGAGCTTGGTCAGCCCGGCGCCCATCTTGTCCTCCTCGCCGCGCTTCTTCGGCGCGATGGCGGCCCTGTGGACGGGGTTGGGGAAGGAGATCGGGTCGAGCACGACCTGCTTCTGCTTGTCTGCGAGAGTCTCGTTGGTGGACGTGGCCTTCAGCTTGGCCGCCGCGGCTATGTCGCCGGTGACGAGGCGCGAGGCCTCGGTGCGCTTCGCACCCGACAGGTAGTAGTAGTTGCCCAGGCGCTCGGTCATCCCCCGGTTGGTGTTGAGCACGTCGACCGCGCCCTCGACGGAGCCCCGCAGGACCCTGAAGCAGACCATGTCGCCGACGTGCTTGTCGATAGTGGCCCTGAACACCCTTGCGACGAACGGACCCGAGGGGTCGGGGTCCACCCCGGCGTCGCCGGCCTTCGCCGGCCTGCCGGCAAGGGGCGAGGGCACGAGGTTCACTATCGCGTCGAGGAGGGATGCCTGCCCGGCGGGAGGCACGGAGCATCCCGCCAGCACGGGGAACAGCCCGCGCCCGGCCACGGCCGCCTTCAGCCCGCGGTCGAGCTCCTCGGGGGAGAGCGTGTCGTTGGCGAAGAAGCTCTCCATAAGGGCCTCGTCGGTCTCCGCGGCGGCCTCCACCAGCTCCTTGCGGGCGCTCTCGGCCCTGTCCCTCTCGCCGGCGGGGAGGGGGATCTCCTTCCCTGACCTGTCGAAGGCCCTGCCCGAGAGGACATCGACATATCCCCCGAAGGAGGGGCCCGATCCGATCGGGATCGAGACGGCCACGCACTTCCTGTTGAGGGTCTCGCGGAGCTGGTTCATCACCCGGTCGAAATCTGCGTTCTCACGGTCGATCCTGTTGACCCAGATCACAACTGGGACCCCGGCCTTCGACGCGAAGCCCCAGGTCTGGAGGGAGCCCACCTCGACGCCGGCGCTGGCGTCGAGCACGAGGACGGCCCCGTCGCTCACGCCAATGGCCCCTATGGTCTCGCCGTAGAAGTCGGCGAAGCCGGGGGTGTCGATGACGTTGATGCGGTGGTCGGCGTACTCGCAGGTGCCTATCGAGGCCGAGAGGCTCTGCTTGCGGTCGCGGCTCTCGGATGTGAAGTCGAATACGCTGGTGCCGTCGGATACGCTTCCGAGACGGTCCGCGGCGCCCGCGGAGAAGAGGAGGGAGTCGCAGAGGCTGGTCTTGCCGACCGACCCGTGACCGATGACCGCAACCGTCCTCAACGTCTGGGGTGTATGCTCCTTCAACCCTGTCTCCATTCCGTTCCTGGATGATTACCAGATGCGATGCGATAATCGGGAGGCCTTGGACAGCCTGTTACCGGCCGTGCCGGAATTGGTTATCTACCCGACAGAGGCGTATCTGTCAACGCAGAAGGAGCCTGCCGGAATTGGACCGACTGCAGCTCGTACTGATGATCGCCGGTGCGTTCATCGTGCTGTTCCTCATCCGAAGGCTCTTCTCGGAGATGGGTGGAGCGGCCGAGAGGCGCAGGGCTCACGAAAAGCTCGATGCGGAGGCAAGGCGCGACGTCGCGGAGGCTTCGCTCGAGCACCTCTGCCCCATCTGCTCCTCGCCCTGCGTCTTCCACAGGTATCCGCACGTGGAGGTGTGGAGGTGCTCCCGGTATCCCGGGTGCAGGGGCTTCCTGAAGGCGAGGACCCACAGGAGGCCCGCTTTCGCGACCAAGTGGGAGCGGGGCAGGGGGAAGAAGCTCTCCCGCTGATTGCCCCCCGGGGGCCGCATCCTTATAGTCAGCGCCTGTCGAGACGTTACCTTTCCATCAACCCGAGCCTGAGACCCCGCGGGGTCCGGGGAGCTGAACCAGTGTCCACAGAAAGAACGCAGAGGCGTATCGCGAGCCACCCCGTGCTCGCCTGCCCGGAGCCGGAATACGTCCGCTTCGGGTTCGACGGGGAGGAACTCATGGGCCGCCGGGGGGAGATGGTCTCCTCGGCACTCTTCGCCAACGGCATAAGGGTGTTCGGACACCACAGGGCCGACGGAGGAGCACAGGGCATCTTCTGCGCCAACGGGCAGTGCTCGCAGTGCAACCTGCTGATCGACGGCGTTCTGCAGAAGGGCTGCGTCACCGCGCTCGCCGAAGGGATGGACGTGCGCAGCGTCGAGGGGCTGACAGCCCTTGCGGAGAAGCCGGGCCCGGATGTCCCCGCCCCGTCGACGGTCGAAACCGACGTCCTGGTGATAGGCGCCGGACCCGCAGGCCTCGCTGCGGCCCTGGAGCTGGGGCGCGCCGGAGCCCGCACCATCCTGGTGGACGACAAGGAAAGGCCCGGCGGCAAGCTCGTCCTCCAGACCCACAAGTTCTTCGGCTCGGAGGAGGACTGCTACGCAGGCACGAGAGGCATCGAGATCGCGTCGATCCTCGCGGGGCAGCTCGCCTCGCAGCCCTCGGTGGAGGTCTGGACCTCCAGCACTGTTCTCGCGGTCTTCTCCGACGGCCTCGTGGGCGTCAGGAGGCCCGGCGGATACGTGCTCGTCAGGCCCAGGCACCTGCTGACCGCCTCCGGCGCCCGCGAGAAGTCGCTGGTGTTCCCCGGCAACACGCTGCCGGGCGTCTACGGCGCCGGAGCCTTCCAGACCCTCGTGAACCGCGACCTGATACGCTCCTCCGATCGCATCTTCATCGTGGGCGGGGGAAACGTGGGCCTCATAGCCGCATATCACGCCCTGCAGGCCGGGATGAAGGTGGCGGGCCTGGTCGAGGCGATGCCCTCCTGCGGCGGGTACAAGGTCCACGCCGACAAGATCAGGAGGCTCGGGGTCCCCATCCACACCGGGCACACGATCCTCGCGGCCCACGGCACCGAGGCTCTCGAGGCCGTCACCATCGCCGGGGTGGACGGTTCGTTCAGGCCCGTGCCGGGCACCGAGCGCACTTTCAGGGCCGACACGCTGCTCGTGGCCGTCGGCCTCGACCCGGTGAACGAGTTCCACCGCAAGGCCGTCGAGTTCGGCATCCCGGCCTCCATGGCCGGCGACGCGGAGGAGATAGCCGAGGCCAGCGCCGCGATGTTCTCGGGGAGGATCAGGGGGATGGAGATCGCCTGCTCCCTGGGTCTCTGCCTCGAGGAGCCGCCCGCTGACTGGATCGAGAAGGGCGCGGTGCTGAAGAGCCCCGGAGGCGCGGTCCACCCCTACTCCGTGCCCGCCGGCCGCGAAGGCGTCTTCCCCGTGCTCCACTGCATGCAGGAGATACCCTGCAACCCGTGCATGACCTCGTGCCCGAAGAACCTGATAGGCACGTCCGGGCACCCGATCCTGGGCATACCGGAGTACTCCGAGGGCTGCATCGGCTGCGAGAAGTGCGTCTCGGTCTGCCCGGGCCTCGCCATCACGCTGGTCGACTTCAGGAAGGACCCCGCCAGGCCGACCGTATCGATCCCATTCGAACTCGATTCCACCGGTCTGAAGGCAGGCATGGGGCTCGAGCTGACCGACCGGGAGGGAGGCTCCCTCGGGAAGGGCGTCCTGCTCGCGACCCGCGAGGTGCCAGGAGGCAGGCGTACCGTCCTGCTGAGGATCGCCGTAGCTGCCGAAATCGCCTCCAGGGTTGCCGGAGTGCGCGTGCAGACTGATGCCGACACGGCCCCCGAGCCGGAGGCCTGGGAGGCTCCGCTGGCCGACGATGCCATAGTCTGCCGCTGCGAACGGGTCACCGCCGGCGAGATACGCAGTCACCTGCGCGGGGGCGTGAGGGACCTCAACGAGCTCAAGGCGCTCACCCGCGCCGGATTCGGGGCGTGCGGCGGCAAGACGTGCCGCATGCTCCTGGCGCGGATCGCCCGCGAGGAGGGCATCCCTCTCTCCGAGATCGAACCCCTCACCGAAAGGCCGCTGTTCGCAGAGACCCCGCTGGGGTTCTTCAGCGGGAGGTGCCCGGAATGAGCAATACGTACGATGTGGTCGTGATCGGCGCCGGGAGCGCCGGCACCCCCGCGGCGATGTACCTCGCCTCGGCCGGGCTCCGCGTCCTCTGCCTCGACCGGAACGCATCCGCCGGCCAGGGCAGCAACAAGTGCGCGATAGGCGGGATAAGGGCGACCCACAGCGAACCCTCGAAGGTGCGGCTCTGCCTCGACTCCATCTCCACCTTCAGCCGCTGGCGGGAGGAGGAGGGCGACGACATCGGCTGGCTCCGCGGGGGCTACACCTATGTCGCCTACGAGCAGAAGACCGCCGATCTGCTGAAGAGGATGCTGCCCGTCCAGCGCGCGGCGGGCCTCGACATCGACTGGGCGGGCCCGGAGACCATCGCGGCCATCGTGCCGGGCATCGCCCGCGAGGGACTCCTGGGCGGGACGTGGTCGCCCGGCGACGGCAGCGCGAGCCCCATGGAGTCGGTCTATGCCTTCTGCCGGAAGGCGCGCAGGGCGGGGGCGGAGTTCCGCTTCGGCGAGGCCGTGACGAGCATGGAGGTTTCGGGCGGCAGGGTCGAGGCTGTGGTCACCGGCAGCGGACGCTACCCCTGCGGCTGGGTCGTGAACTGCTCGGGCTCGCAGGCCCGCGAGGTGGCCGGGATGGCCGGGGCGGAGGTCAGGGTCGACCCCGACTGCCACGAGGCAGGCGTCACCGAGGCGGTCGAGCGGTTCTTCACCCCCATGGTCGTCGACATCAGGAGGATCCCGGGTTCGGCCAACTACTACTTCTACCAGCACACGACGGGGCAGGTGGTGTTCTGCATCACGCCCGACCCGCCGATCCAGGGGATCTGCACGCGCGAGACCTCGGATTTCCTGCCCCTGGTGGCGCCGCGCATGGTGGGCCTGCTGCCCAGGCTCGCCAACCTGAAGGTCAGGCGCACCTGGAGGGGGACCTACCCGCAGACCCCGGACGGCTCGCCGCTGATCGGCAGGGTGGGCCCCGAGAACCACGTCGCCGCGCTGGGCATGTGCGGGCAGGGCTTCATGCTCGGCCCGGGAACCGGAGCGCTCGTGTCCCGGTTGATAACGGGGGCTCTGCGCGCGGGTGATTCGGAAGTTCTCACGGCCCTCGACCCCGCCCGGAGGTTCGGCGGGGAGGAGGCCCTGAAGTAGCTCCAGGACGGAGGGTGCGATGAGGATTGCTCTTGTCCTTCTCGCCGCCGGCATGGCGTTCGCGGCATCGGCCGAGACGTCGGTCTGCGGTTCGGAGGAGCTGCTCCCGATCGGGTTCACCCCGGAGGAGCTGCTCAGGCTCGACGAGATAGGTACGTACAACTCCGCCACCCCGCCCCCGGGCGAGGGAGTCAGGAGCCCCGGCGAGTTCGAGCCGATGACGGGCGTCTTCATCCGCTGGCCACTCGGGATCCCCTACAGCGTCATAGTGGACTTCTCGAACCACACTCAGGTCTGGGTGATATGCCAGTCGTCCGAGCAGGCGGGCGTGACCTCGGCGTTCACGGCCGAGGGCGTGAACATGGCGAACGTCTCGTTCGTCTTCGCGCCCACCAACTCTATATGGGTCAGGGACTACGGCCCCTGGTTCCTCATGCTCGACGACGGTTCGGCCGGCATATTCGACTTCGACTACAACAGGCCCAGACCCGACGACGACAACTTCCCGATCGCCCTCGGCACCGCCTGGGACATGCCGGTCTACACCTCCGACATCATCCACACCGGCGGCAACTACATGTCCTCCGGCCTGGGCGTGTCCATGTCGTCGGCCCTCGTGATAGACGAGAACGGCGGCGACGAGGACTGGGTCGACTCGCAGATGCTGCTCTACTGCGGAGTCGACGACTACTTCACGCCCGAGGACCCGCAGGCCTCCTACATCGACCACATAGACTGCTGGGGCAAGCTGCTCTCGCCCGACAGGATCCTGATCCTGCAGGTCCCTCCGTCGCACCAGGACTACGCGGCCCTCGAGGCCATGGCCGACCTGCTTTCGGGGATGACGGGCCCCTACGGCACCCCGTACCAGGTGTTCCGGGTCTATTCGAGCGGGACGGAGGGCTACACCAACAGCATCATCATCAACGACAGGGTCTACGTCCCGACCTGGAACACCGCGAACGATGCCCCGGCGCTCGCCTCGTACCAGGCCGCGCTGCCCGGGTATGACATCGTAGGATTCTACTTCAGCGGCTGGCTGAACACCGACGCCCTGCACTGCCGCGCCATGGGCGTCACCGATCCCGAGATGCTCTGGATCGACCACACCCCGGTGGCGGAGTACCAGACCGAGAACATCCCCGTCACGGTGAGCGCGTTCATCCGCTGCCACCCCTCCAACAGCCTCACGATGACGAGGCTCTACTATAGGTACGGCACATCCGGCGCATTCACCCAGGCAACCATGACCTCATCCGGTGGGGACATCTATCAGGCCGAAATCCCCGGCGCCGGCGCGGGCACCGTGGTCCAGTACTACATCGCCGCGACCGACGATTCCGGGCGCTCTGAGGCCCATCCCAGGTTCGCCCCCGGCTCCTGGTTCGACACTTTCGTCTTCTCGGGAACCGGGATCGGGGGAGGCCCCGAGGCGGTCCCCGGCCTCTCGATCCGGGGCTTCGGTCCGAACCCGTTCTCTTCCGCGGTATCCATGGAGCTGACCGTTGCCGGGGCCCCGCACGTCAGGGTCGAGGTTCGGGATCTGGCCGGGCGCCTGGTCGAGACTGTGTTCGAGGGCGAGCCGGGCGCCTCTGCGATGAACGTCACCTGGACCCCCGGGGCCGGTGTGCCCGACGGCCTCTACATCCTGCGGGTCGAGACCCCCGGGGGCTCGGACTCGAGGATGGCGACCCTTCTCAGGTAGCGATTCGTGAAGTGCCGGCCGGGCGGGCAGCCCGCCCGGCCGGTCGGTTCTGGGCACCGCCCAGGCGGCGCCGGGAGGATGGAAGCATGCCTGTAGTCATCCTTGCGCTGCTGGCCTCCGTCGATCCATACGGGCCCTGGACCGTGGGCACGAGCCTCTGCATCGACGGAGTGGAGTCGGAAGCATCCCAGGCCGACGGGATCGAGGCCTTCAGCGCCGTATACGTCAGAGCCTCGGTCTCGCGGGCCCTGTCGCGCATCCTCTCCGCAAGCCTGTCTGTCGCGAACGCCTCCCACGAATTCGCACATGGCGAGGACGAGATCCCGATGGGGTCCGTGGAGTTCCTCCCCGTCACCGCCATGCTGCAGTACCGGCCCCTGCCGGGCCGCGGGTTCGAACCCCGGATCGGCGCCGGCGCCTGCGCGGTCGTCTTCTGGGAGAAGAGCGGCAGCCTGGACTCCCTCGACCTGCCCGCCTGCGTGTCGCCCGCCATCGAACTCGGGCTCGACTGGAACCTGTCGCAGAGGCTCCTGCTCGGCCTGGGCGCGAGATGGACATGGCTGGACACCGGGATCGAGAATGGCGGCGAGAGGCTGACCGACCTCTCCATGGACGTCCTGGAGCTTTCCCTGGGGATCGGGACGAGACTCTGACCGGGGTATCGTTCCCGGCGGCACCATTCCAGCCTTCCCGGCGAAGGCCGGTCACGTCGATGCAATAAACCCAGCCGGGTTGCATCCCGCCTGCATGCGGCATATCGTCGCACCCGGGATCCGAACGGAGGAGGGCGCATGAGATACGTGATTGCAGCCGCGGTTGTCGCCGCGGCATCTCCAGCCAGTGACCTGATCAGCCTGGGCGTCCCCCCTACCCGTCCCGGCGGCATCCGACGAATGGCTCTACTACGACGACGAGTCTGCCTTCTGGCTCACATGGCAGGGGGAATACAGGGGGGTCTGGTTCGACGGGGAGGACTTCTGGGGACCGGGCGGCTGGGAGGCGGACTGCACCGAGATCTGGTTCTACCACGATGACGGCTGCCCCTGGGACACGTCGTCCTTCTTCGCGGAGATCTACGACGGGGGGGCCTCCGGCCCGCTCGACATGTTCGACCAGAGCACGGTCACGGCGTCGCACTACGCACCGGTGCTGGTCGACTATCCGGCGCCCGTGTCCTGCGGCAACGACTTCTGGATCGTGGTGCACACCGGGATGTCGGCAGGCGGATGGCCGTCCCTTCTGGGTGACGGGACGCCCGGAGCCGAGTTCCACAGTTATTTCAGCTCTGACGGCACCCTCTGGCAGTCGTGGGGCGAGGGCGACTTCATCATCCGTTCCCACGGCGGGACGGCCGGGCTCGAGACGGAAACCTGGGGGAGCATCAAGGCGCTGTTCGACTGATCCCCCCGGTCATACGTCGACAAAACCCAGGAAGAACCGCCTGATCTCGACGGGCTGATCCCCGTCGGGCTCCACCGTGATGGTGCTCGTCCTCTCCACGAGTTCGTCCGGCACGACGAAGACGGCCCTCGAACCGGTGGGCCAGCTCCCGTTCAAGAACTCGTCCTCCCAGGTGAGCCAGAGTGCGCGCACCTCCTCGTGCGTCAGCTCCCCGCCGGCCCAGCCCTCCAGGATCTCGATGACCTCGTCGCACGAGTAGATGAAAGGGGATGCCCGGTCGGCCATCGTGACGTCGCCCCCGGGGGCGATCACGAAGTACACGTCCCCTGCGCCTTCCATCGTGAAGAGCAGCACCCTGTCGGCTTCGGGCGTGTCCTCCCCCGCGCTCGCCACGGCGAATCCCTCGAGCGGCGGCGGGAAGGACCCCTGCCGTATGGTGCCGGCGTAGTAGAGGAACCTGTCGCTGAAACCGTCCTCCCTCGTCAGGTAGAGGGCGTCGCCCTCGCGCCATGTCGGCGCGGCCCACGCGAAGTCCGAGTCGAGAGGTGCCGACCCGCTCCCGCACGAAGGGTATCCTGCCGGTTCCTCCCGCGTCGCCGATATCTCCCAGCCGATGAAGGACCCGAGCCCGCGCAGGCCTGTAAGCGGGCCCACCGCTGCGTCGGGGTCGGGATAGACGCAGTCGAGCAGGCCGGGCGAGGCTACGGTCACCGTGCCCGTGAACCCGTCGCCGTGGAAGCAGAGGACGGGCGCCCCGGTCTCCATCTCCCCCGGGTCGACGACCGCCGGAGCGGGGGCTCCGGCCGACGTCAGCACCTGCCCGTCCCAGGTCAGCACCCCCCATTCGTGTACTTCGATACCGGCGAGTGCGATCAGCGGGACGAGAAACACACCGGACATGGCACCTCCTATGGGAAACCCGCACCGACGCCGAGGCTGAAGAGCCAATCGTCGTGCAGGTCGCCCGAGACCCTCCGATAGGCTCCGGAGGAGACGGATACCAGCATGATGGAGATGCTGGCCCTGGCGCCGACGAAGGTCGAGCCCCCGTCGTCCCACAGGTAGAGTGCGGACGGGCCTGTTCCAGCGGCTATGGGCGCCAGGAAGGGGAGGAATTCCTTGTGGCCGACATTCAGCCCGAGTCCGTCCCGGCCGCCCGAAACCGAGATGAATGGCCCGGCCATCTCCCAGAAGTCCGACGACCTGTTGAAGTTGACCCCTATCTCGCCGCCCAGCCTGAGCGGCCAGGAATACTGGATCTGGGCGGTCGGCCAGGCAACGGCCGCACAGGCCTTGCCGCCCGTCTGGGCCAGGAAGCACACCACGCCCAGGAGAGCCGGCTTCCAGTACAAACGCCGCCTCCTTCTGAATTGGATGTGCAATGATGACGAACCCTCGGCGCCATGTCACCGTTGCCCGGCCGTGCCGGTGCCGGCCTGACTCCCGTGTGAAGGGATCGGTTTTCGTTGACCATCGCTCGGAGAGCACAGATACTCCGGTGTGGAAGAATTCGATGCACTGACACCGGCCGGGAGGCGGCGGCGTCTCTTCGACCTTGCGAAGCTCGCGCTGTCGCACTACGATCTGCCTGACCCGGCGATCGAGTTCCATGCCGCCGTGACGAACCTCCACTACCGGGTGACGACCCGTGACGGCCGACGCCTCATGCTTCGGCTCGGCCATCCCTCCTGGCGCACCCTGGACGATCTCCGTTCCGAGTCTATGTGGCTCGAGGCGCTCGCCAGAGATACCGATGTCGGCGCACCGGAGGTGATCCGCACGCGAGACGGCCTCCCGGTCTTCGAACTCCGGACAGACGGGGTGCCGGAACCGAGGCACGTCACCCTGATGACACGGGTTCCCGGCAGGATTCTCGGCGGATACCTGTCGGAGGGCAACATGGCGAAGATGGGCCTCCTGTTCGCCAGGCTCCACATCCACGGCAAGGCATGGACGCCTCCGGCCGGCTTCACGACCAGGCGCTTCGAGCACTGGCTCTCGCGCGGCGAGCCGAACCTGCTGTTCGAAGAGGCGACTCTCGCACGGCTGCCGGCACAGAGCCGCGAGGCCGTGCTTAGGATGCACAGTCTCGTCGAGGGGGCCTATGACCGGATCGACCGGGCCGACCTCGGGGTCATCCACTGCGACCTCTGGCACGACAACATCAAACTGCACCACGGAAGGCTGCATCCGTTCGACTTCGAGGACACCGTCAACGGGTTCCGCAGCCACGACATCGCGATGGCCATGCTCGACCTGCTCGAGGCGACAGGCGACGAAAGGTACGCCGTCCTGCTCGCGGCCTTCCGGCTAGGTTACGAACACCTGCTCGACTGGCCGGAGGACCCCATCGAGCCGCTCCAGATCGGCAGGATCCTCTGGAAGCTCAACTACATCGCCAGGTTCCACGGCCAGTGGTTCGAGAAGGCTGTCGAACGGCACATGGGGGTACTGTCGACCTTCGAGAGGACCGGGAGGGTGGTTCGGCCCCCGACGGACTGATCCGATACAGCCATCCTGAATCCCCGACGGATTGCCGGACGTGTACTCCTTCCAGACGATGCCATATGTTTACCTTGGTAAAAGGTTGCGGATGCCGCCGGGGGAGGCCTCCGCGGCGGATCTCCGCGATTCCTGGAGGTGGCCGGTATGGGATCGATCGCTGCATTGATCCTTGCAGCCGCCGTCACCTACGCATCCCACGGCGGTGTAATGCTAGAGCACCCGCTGCCCATCCCCGGAACGGATGACGCCCTGTCGTATGACGACAACTCGGCTCACTGGCTGACCTGGGGCGGACTCTACAGGGGTGTGTGGTTCAACACGGGCGATTTCGGCTCGTACAGCTTTGACTGGGCGGCGGACAACACGGAGTTCTGGTTCTTCCACAGCTCGAGCCGTCCCTGGGACACCGGCTCCTTCTACGCCGAAGTCTACAACGGCGACGTCTCCGCTCCCGTGACCCAGCTGAACCAGACCTCCGTCACCGCCACCCACTATGCGGCCGTGTACGCGAACTACAGCTCCCCGCTGATCTGCGAGGACCAGTTCTGGGTCCTCGTCAACACCGAGATGTCCGGCGGCGGCTGGCCTTCGATCCTGGGTGACAACACCTACACGACCGACCACAGCTTTTTCAACGATGACTTCGTCGTCTGGGAGCCGTGGGGCATGGGCGACTACTTCGTCCGCACCGACGGCTGGCCATGGAGTGGCGGCCTTGCCGGCGCCACCTGGGCGGAGATGAAGACGCTGTTCGACTAGCGGGCGGCGATGGTTACTCGATGCGGATCGCCCAGCCGTCTGGATTGATGGAACTCCACCGTGAGGGGGACGGCAGATGAGCGGGGAGCGTGGGAGCGGGGGGGATCTGCGCATCGCGCTGGGCCTTGCCGCGGTATGCGTTCCGCTGATGGTGGCGCAGTCGGTTCTGGGTCTCTTCGTGGAGGGGACCTACGCGAAGGACGGGGTCTGGGGCAGGGCGGTATGGCAGGGGAACGACTTCGTGAACCTGTTCGTCTTCGCGCCCATGCTCGTGATCGCGATCATCCTGGCCAGGAAGGGCACCGGCGGCGGCAGGCTCTTCTGGCTCGGGATCCAGGCCCTCGTCACCTACGACTACGTCTACTATCCCCTCGCCGTCGCGTACGACCGGTACTTCCTGGTCTATCTCGCGGTCCTCGGGGTGTCGATGTACTCGTTCATCTCCGGGATGCACGCGATAGACTCCTCCAGGTACTCGGACCGGCTCCCCGGCAGACGGACGGGCATCCTCTGCCGGGCGATGATGACGGTGTTCGCCGCTATCCTGGCCCTGCTGTGGATCGGACTGTCGGTGCACTACATCCTCACCGGGGAGCTGAAGATGCAGGTCACGCAGATGGTCTCGACCTTCGACCTGCTGCTGATCTGCACCCCCGTTCTGCTCTCGGTCGCCTGGCTCTCGAGGGGGCAGGCCAGGGGGTACGTGCTGATGACGGTGATGTCGCTCGTGAGCGGGCTCTACTGCCTCGTGCTCGGTGCGAACACGCCCTTCGCCCTCCGGGCGGGCCTGCCCGACGCGTGGGCGATGCTGCCGCTCTGGGGGCTGCTCTTCGTCCTGTCGCTCCCCGTGGCGATCATCCTCCTCGCGGGCGGACGGGGGAGGCGCTGCAGAGCCGGGTGACCGGAAAGGGTGCCCGGCTCACCCGCGGGATGTATCGGTCAGGTATCCCGATGGAATGCAGTCGTGTACTTTGCATCGCCCTTGCCCTATATCAACCCCGGTGAGAAGGTTGCGGATGCCTCCGGGGGAGGCCTCCGCGGCGGATCTCCGCGATTCCGGGAGGTGGCCGGTATGGGATCGATCGCTGCATTGATCCTAGCAGGTGCCGTCATCCGCGTATCCGATGGCTTCGCCGCGATCGAGCGGCCTATGTACATCCACCCCACCGACGGCCAGCTCGCCTATGATGACGGAAGCCTTTACTACTTCGTCTGGTACGGCAGCCAGAACGGCGTGTGGTTCAACACGGCCGACTTCGGCCTGGACAGCCTCGGCTGGGTGGCCGACAACACCGAATTCTGGTTCTATCACCACGAGAGCTGCCCATGGGATACTTCGTCGTTCTACGCGGAGCTGTACAACGGCGACTCCTCCGGCCCTGTGACACTCCTGAACCAGACATCCGTCACCGCCCCCACTATGCCGCGGTGTACGCCAACTACGCCTCCTCCGTCATCTGCGAAGGGCAGTTCTGGGTCGTCGATAACAACACGATGTCATCCGGCGGCTGGCCGTCCATCATCCTGGATGGATCGACGCCGGTGGCCTTCCACAGTTTCTGCGACGTGCAGGGTAGATGGATTCCGTGGGAAGCGGGCGACTTGTTCATCCGCACCAACGGCTGGCCGGAGGGTTTCGGCCTCGTCAGCGCCACATGGGCCGGTATCAAGACGCTGTTCGACTAGAGCAGTCTTTTCGTCTGATCAGGGCGTGACGGCAGCATTTGCGGAGGCGACTCATGGCAGTCTCCGGTACCGGGATGATCGCGACCGATCCGGACTGGTTCCGTGACCGTGAATACTGGTCCGCGAACCGCAGGTTCATCTGGAGCGACAGGCTGATCGGTTCCTCGGTCGAAGCCGCGGCCAGGATCGCATCCCTGCTAGCGCTGGAGCCGGGGGCATCGGTTCTCGACCTCGCCTGCGGGTTCGGCAGGCACTCGCTCGAGCTCTCCGCGGCAGGATATCGCGTCACTGGGATCGACCTCAACCCCGACCTGATCGGGGAAGCCGTCTCATCGGCAACCTCCCGCGGGCTGGATGCGAGGTTCATCTGCGCGGACATGAGAGACTACGTCGAACCGGACGCTTTCGCCAGCGTTATCTGCATGTTCAACTCCTTCGGCTACTTCGCCGACCCCAAGGACGACAGGCTCGTGCTGGAGAACTGCCTCCGCTCGCTCGTCCCGGGGGGCAGCCTGCTCCTCGCGGTGCCTCCGAGGGAGGTCGTCAGGAGGTCCTGTCCCTCCCGGAGCTCGAGGTACTGGCGCGAAGACAGCGACGGGACGATCCTGCTGGAGGAGGCGACGGTGGACGAGGCCTGGACGTGGCACGCCATCCGCTGGACGGTGCTCCGGGGCGCGAAGCGCCGGGAGTACTGCTACGGAATGAGGCTGTACGGAGCGTCCGAGCTGCGCGACCTGCTGGCCTCCGTCGGGTTCACCGACACCAGGCTCCTCGACAGCCTCGCCGGCAGACCTTACGGCGACGAGTCACAAGTGCTCGTCATCGTGGCCCGGAAGCCACTAGCGCCGGCCTGACACATCCCGACCCGCCGGCCTGCCTGCCCCAGTCCGTCCCTCTCTCGACCCGGCCGGTCCATGCCGGTAGTTTTCGCCTGAATAAATCGATAGCCAGTCAGGAGGAGACGATGGAATACCGTTTCGATGCCCCGTGCGGGCTCTACTGCGGCGCCTGCCCGACGATACCCGCCGGGCGGAAGGGGAGCCTGGCGGATCTGGCGAAGAGCTGGGAGATGGAGCCGGAAGATCTGGTCTGCCACGGCTGCCTGTCGGACACGACTGCCGTGTTCTGCCGCGACTGCGACTTCAGATCGTGCACGAAAGCGAAGGGGATCGTCCGCTGCTCGGAGTGCGACACGTTCCCCTGCGAGGAGCTGGTCAAGTTCCGCAACGACGAGGCCCCTCACCACTCGGTCGTGCTGGCCAACCTGTCCCGTATAAGTGAAATCGACCTCGAGAGCTGGCTCGATGAGCAGCGAGTCCGGTGGTCGTGCCCCTCCTGCGGGGAGCCGTTCGCCTGGTACGACGCGAAGTGCGCCGGGTGCGGAGCTGATCTATTCGACTGCAGGGAGGAGGAGAAGACGCTCTCCTGACCGTGTACGGGCCTCGTCTCGGCCGTATCTGCTCGAGCGATATGCCGCGCCGACACCGGACATCCGCCCGCAGAGGCATGGCCACAGGACACTACGGCTTCAGTTAGGGGGATCCGATGAATCCGTCCATCATCATTCCTGTTCTGACCGCGGAGCTGCCCCCGGCCCCGGCGATCCCTCCCGGCATCCTGTCCGGGTATCTGATCGACCTCGCGGTCGTGATCATCGGAGTCACGGCCGCCTTCATGCTGAACGCATGGCGTGAGAGGCATCTCGACAGGCAGCGTGAGCGAAAGTACTTCGCAGGCTTCGAGACCGACATCGAATCCGACCTCGTCCAGCTCCGTGAGATCGTCGGGCAGGAGTCGGCCAGGCGCGACCGGATGGCCTCCTGCATCGCTTCGATGAAGGACGGGTCCCAGACCATCGAGGCCGGCATGGCAATCATGATGGACGTGATGACCATCGTGAGGTTCAGGCCCAACCGGACGACGTTCACCTCGCTCATGAACGCCGGCCATATGGACTCGACGGGGGACTTCGCATTCAGGGCCCGTCTCGTGAGGCTCCACGACGAGTTCGACTCGGTCGCGGAGAAGGAGGAGATGCTGCGCGAGTTCGTGTCCGGATTCGCGATGCCCTTCACGTACCGGCACATGAACATGATCGGTGGAACCTTCCTGGATGCCGGAATCGTGAAGACCCCGGGTTTCATCAATCTCGTTCTGGGCTACTCGACCCTGCTCAACCAGAACCTGGAAGCCTACCTCGTCCTCGAAGGCGTCGTCACGGACTTCCGGGACGATGTCCGCAGGCGCCTGGGGCGCCGCCCGGCCTCGCGGTGACCCTCCTCGCCCTGGCTCGGGAGGCGTGTTCCAGTCGATCCCGGCTCTGACGCTTCTTCTGAAGAGGTCGTCGGACATGTGATCATTCTGCGGAGGGACCGGCATGGATCTGATACGCGAGATGTGGAAGCAGGCCTTCGCGTGGACGGCGTTCACCGATGCAGCGGGATGCGCGCGCGAGGCGGTGCGCCGCTGCGGTGACGGTGAGCCCGGCGGCGGCCTCCTGATCAGGATGCTTGTGCAGGGCATGATCGCCTCCTATGCGATGCCCTTCAGGCAGAGGAGGCCGGTCAGGCTCGGGGAGGAGACCGTCGATCCCGGACGCCTCGCGCTCCATCGGAGGCTCCTCGAGCTGCGCGACAGGGCGGTGATACACCGCGATCCTGCCGCAGGCGAGGGTTTCGACAACTCGGTGGAGATGGCCTTCGACCGGGGCGCCTGGCGCCCGCTCGCGCCCGGGCCGCTGATGAGCCCTTTCGATTGCGGGGAGACGGCCTTGCTGGCGGACGACCTGGCGGCCGCGTGCGCGAGGAGGCTCGACGAACTGGCGGAGGCGGTCGGCCGGTTCCGCGACCTGACGCCGGGTGCCGTCGAGGTGAGGCCCGTGCGGGAAGGCGGCCGGGTCAGGTACGCCATATCCCGCAGGGCGACGAGTGGATCCTGGGATGGAGGCGGTGAGCCGGAGGCGGAAACATGCCCTTCCGGCGGCAGGGTGAAGCTCTACGACGAGCTCTCGTGGCTCTGGCCCTTGTGGGGAGGGCCGGAGGAGTACCGCGGCTACTGCGAGCATGCGACCCGACTGATCCGGGAACGCTCGGAGATCCCGGTGCGGAACATCCTCGACATCGGCTGCGGGGGAGGCAAGAACGCCTTCAACCTGAAGCGGGATTTCGAAGTGACGGGCCTGGACCTGAGCCCGAGGATGCTCGAGCTGGCGTGCGTCCTCAATCCCGAATGCGAGTTCGTCCTGGGCGACATGCGGAGCTTTTCGCTCGGCAGAACCTTCGATGCGGTCTTCATCGACGACGCGATCGCATACATGACCAGCAGGGAGGATCTGGGCGACGCGCTCTCGGCGGCCTGGCGGCACCTGAAGCCGGGCGGCGTGATGATCGTGACCCCTGATGCCACGAGGGAGGGTTTCGTCCAGAACTCCACCTCCGCCATGCCCGCCTCGGTCCCGGAGGGCGTGTCGGGCGTGGACGCGGCCTTCGTCGAGAACTGCTACGATCCCGACCCCGGAGACGACACGTACGAGACGACGATGGTGTTCCTGATCCGCGGGGAGGGAAGGCTCAGGATCGAAACGGACAGTCACGTCCTCGGGCTGTTCGGCCGGGATGACTGGCGAAGGATGCTCTCGGATACGGGCTTCGTCGTCACGGAGAAGGAGTACTCGGAATGCGGCTCGGACTATCTGACGTTCTCCTGCCTCAGGCCGCCCGGGCAGCCCGGCGCCTCGAGCCCCCGGGAGGGTAGCCGGACACCCTGATCTCCTCCACAGCCGGAAATCCGGTTCCTCACGGCGCAGCATGGGGACGGACCGGCAGCGGGACACCTGGCCCGGTCCCTCCCCCGGTGCGATATCAGGGGCGGAGGGTGGCATGGACGTACCCCTGCTGCTTGCCCTGCTTGCCTCGCTGAGCGTTGGCGACAGCGCCTCCGTGCGTGTCGGCCCCGATGCCCCGGCCGCCTCCGCCACCAGACCTACCGAAGCCTACAGGCCCACCGCCGTCGCCGGGGTCTCGTCCCGGAGGCAGACCGCGACGCAGACCATCTTCTCCAGGAGCAACGGCATCCTCGTCGCATACAGGGCCCGGGGCGGGGCCGTCGTTCCCGTGATCCTGACGACACGCCACTCCGTCGAGGGGTACGACATGGTCTCGATGGGCATCTACTCGGGTTCGGGGCCGTCCGACTCGGTCGCCGTCGAGATCATGCGCATCCCGCTCGACGGCATCGTGTTCCATCCCGACCCGTCCATCGACCTCGCGGCGGTCGTCATCACCGACCTGTGGCCGGAGGGCGGCCCCTCGCCCGAGAGCGTCGGGATCTCCTCGGACATGCTCCTCGACGGCTCGGCCTTCACAGAGGGGCTCGGGCTCGAAGTCATGGGGCGGCAGGTTCGCGGGATCACCCTCTTCGGTGCGGGATCCGTGGACGTGAGGAGCGGGCTCCTGACGTTCATCCGCAACCGGACGGACCCCTTCTTCTCGGATGTGAGCGTGCTCAACGGCTACAGCGGCAGCCCCGTGATGGCGGCGGACGGCTCCGGGGAGCCGAAGGTGGCAGGGATGGTCGCAGCACGGATCACGCTCATGGAAAGGGACGGAACCCGGAGGGGAGCGGGCCGTTCCGGGAACGTGCTGACGGAGATCGTCCCCTCCTCCTGCATGCTCGAGCTGCTCGAGCTGGCGGCAGGGGACTGAGGGCTACTCCCACTCCTCCTCGAAGGTGTCGCGGCGGGATGCCTTGACCGCTCCACGCCTCCTCTTCCGCTTGGCCCGCGCAGCCCTGGCCGAGGCAGGCAGGCCCGTGACGACCACCCTTTCGGGAGGGGGCGGTTCGAGAGCCCTGTCGACGATGTCCTGGAGCTTCCTGAGGGCGAGCGCCCGGTTCATGCCCTGGGTGCGGTGGGTGTCCGCCTCGACCACTATCACGGATTCCCCGTCGCGCGAACGGGTCGCCACGGCCGACAGGAGTGCCTTCTGCCCGTCGGTGAGGAAGCTCGACCGTGCGTAGTCGTACACGAGCCTCACCGCCGTGTTCACCTTGTTGACGTTCTGCCCGCCGGGCCCGCCGGTCCTGCCGAAGCGGAACCTCAGGTCGTCCGGGTGTATCTCGAGAGGCATCCCTGAATCTCCTGCACGCTTCCCGTGAAAGCTGGACTATCGGCCGGCCTCCGGGGGTATATTCCGGATCAGGCTCCTTGTCCAGCGGGCTGAGCCCTCGGAGCGGAGGACGATGATCAGGCACGTCGTGATGTGGAAGGTGAGGGAGAGCGGCGATCCGGGAACCGGCCCGGTGAACGCGCTCCGCGTGAAGCGGGCCCTCGAGTCCCTGAACGGGAGGATACCCGGACTGAAGAGGCTCGAGGTCGGGGTCGCGACCACGACTTCGGCAGACTCTTCCGAGATAGTGCTCTTCTCCGAGTTCGAGTCGGCGAAGGCGCTCGAGGTCTACAGGGAGCACCCGGCCCACATGGCCGTGGTGCCGATCGTGAGGTCGGTATGCACAGACAGGCGGAGCGTCGACTACCTGGTCGACTAGGACCGGGCCCCGCACGCTCCTGACGGGAGGCGGATTGGCAAGGATCATCTTGGCGCTCGCCGTCGCCGGGCTGGCCGCGCAGGCGTCGGCGTCCTCGCTCGCCATCACCAACACCACCGGCGGATGGGACATGATGTCCGTGTACATCTCCCCGTTCGGTGCGGCGGGCTGGGGCGAGAACAGGCTCGGCGACTCGACCCTCACCGAGGGGGAGACACTCTCGATCGAGCTGCCCACAGGCATCTACAGCATCAGGCTGATCGACGAGGACGGGGACACCTACACCCGCCTGAACTCCCCGGTCATGGGCTCGGTGGAGTGGGCGGTGACCCTCGACGATCTCGACGCCGCCCAGGCCTATTCGACAGGCGGTTGAGGATGATCCAGGGCTCCCGTGGGGAGCCCCTGCATCATCGATCGTGACAGTGCGGGCCGTGCGGCCGGAAGGGGAGGGATGACGTGCTGAAGGAGTTCCGCGACTTCGCCATGAAGGGCAACGTGCTCGACCTGGCTGTGGCGGTGATCATCGGTGCAGCCTTCGGGGCCATCGTGTCGTCGGCCGTCGAGGACGTGATCATGCCCCCCATCGGGCTCCTGGTGGGCGGCATGGACTTCTCCGACCTCTCGCTGACGATAGGCTCGAAGCCGGCGGCCGAGGCGGGGATGCCCCCCGTCCCCGTGACCATCAACTACGGCGTCTTCGCCAACAAGCTGGTCAACTTCCTCATCATCGCGTTCGTGCTGTTCCTGATCGTCAGGTCCGTGACGAAGCTGACGAAGAAGAGGGAGGCAGCCCCGGCGGCCCCGGCGGAGCCTCCGGCCGACGTGAAGCTGCTGACGGAAATCCGCGACCTGCTCAGGCAGAACCGCTAGTACCGCTGTACACGGGGGAGGGGCCTCCCGCGGGGGGCCCCTCCGTCATTCCGGCGCCGTCCCGGAGATCCGGACCCGATGACCGCCTGGTGCGTCAGACCTCCACCAGGTCGTAGCGGCGGGAGCCGAGACCGAGCATCTGCGCGGCGGCTAGCTGTGCGGTGCCGTCGATGCCGGGCCTGAAGGCCGCGAACTTGTCCACCCCGCGCCCGGCGGAGGGCACCGGCGAACCCTTCGCGGCAGGGGCCCCGGTGACGAGATCCAGGCAGGCCTGGTCGAGCGCCACCGGGTCCTTCGAGGCCAGGATGCCGATGTCGTCCACGAGCAGGCCGCCCTGATCCTCCAGACAGTCGCAGTCTCCGCTGACCCCCGTCACGAAGTTGACGTAGACCGGGATGCGGCAGGAGGAGACGACCGCCACGGCGTATTCGGTCATCCTGCTGACGAACACCCCGTTGTCCTGGCTCCAGTCCACCCCTGTCGCGCCCTTCGGGCAGCGCTGGATGCACTCGCCGCAGCCTATGCACCTCGTGGCCGAGATCTCCGCCGGACCCGACGGCATCGAGATCGCCCCGGCAGGGCAGTGCGCCATGCAGATGCCGCACTTCACGCATTTCGACGGCCTCACCGCGGGCTTTACCGGCGAGTGCTGGTAGAGCTTCCCGCCCCGCGAGGCGCAGCCCATCCCGAGATTCTTGAGCGCTCCGCCGAAGCCGGTCAGCAGATGGCCCTTGAAGTGGCTGATCACGACCATCGCATCTGCCTCGGTGATCAGCCTGGCGATCCTGGCCGAGGTGCCTTCGCAGCAGGACGGGAGCTTCACCGACACCTCGTCGGTGCCGCGCAGGCCGTCGGCGATGATGAAGGGGGGGGTGGCCGGCAGCCCGAACCCGTGCTCCTGCGCGAGTTCGAGGTAGGCCGTGGCCGTGAGCCTCCTTCCCCTGTACAGCACGGTGGTGTCGGTGAGGAAGGTCCTGCCCCGGGGCAGCCCCAGGGCCTCGACCACCGCGTTCACCTTCGAGGGCGGGACGAACCTGGTGTTGCCAGCCTCGCCGGCATGGATCTTGACGGCATAGAGTTCGGTGCCCCCGTCGACGCCCGGGGCGAAGCCGGACAGGAGCGCCTTCATGGCCGCCCGTCCGCAATCGGTCGTCCTCGTCAGGAATACTTCGGACATGCCCACCTCCAGGGAGTGCAGTTATAACCCATCCGGGCCGGTCGTGCACCGCCTCCACCGGGTTGTATCGATTCCGGGGGACCTGATATGCTTTCGCCATGAGCGCAGGCGATCTCGTGTGGGTGGAACTCGATGCGGAAGCGCCCGGGCACAACCTGGGAGAGCTCCGCCGCGCCGCGGGGGGCACTCCGCAGGTATGCGCGGTGGTGAAGAGCAACGCATACGGCCACGGGCTGGCCGAGATGGCCGGGCTCATCCCCGGGGCGGACTGGCTGGGCGTCAACTCTCTCGACGAGGGCATCGCACTGCGGAGGCTGGGTGAAGACCGGCCCGTGCTCGTGCTCGGGCACGTCCCGCTGGGCCGTCTCCCCGAAGCCATCGCGGAAGATCTCCGCCTGACCGTCTACAACTTCGAGACGCTCGACGCCCTGCGCGCCTGCGCCTCTCCCCGAACGCCGGCAAGGCTGCACCTCAAGGTCGAGACGGGCACGGGGAGGCAGGGCATCCATCCCGGGCGGGCCGCCGAGTTCGCCTCCAGGGCGCGCGCCATCCCCGGTGCCGAACTGGAGGGGCTCTCGACCCATTTCGCCAACATCGAGGACACCCTGAACCACTCCTATGCCGAGTCGCAGCTCGCGGTGTTCGGCAGGGTGCTCGAGAGCTTCGGGCCCGACAGGCCGCGGGTGGTCCACACGGCCTGCACCGCCGCGGCCATCCTCTTCCCCGAGACGTCGTTCGACATGATCAGGGCCGGCATCGGCCTGTACGGCCTCTGGCCGTCGCGCGAGACGTACCTCTCCGCAGGCCTCTCGGGCCGCCCCGTGCCCGTCCTCAGGCCGGTGCTGACCTGGAAGACCCGCATAGCCCAGCTCAAGGAGATGCCTTCGGGGAGCTTCATCGGGTACGGCTGCAGCTACCGCACCACGCGGCCGAGCCGCATCGCCGTGCTGCCGGTGGGCTACTACGACGGCTACGACAGGGCGCTGGGGAACGCCGCACACGTGCTCGTGCGCGGCATGCGCGCCCCGGTGGTCGGGCGCATCTGCATGAACCTGTGCATGGCCGACGTCACCGACGTGCCCGGCGCAGCCCTCGAGGACGAGGTGGTCCTGCTCGGGCGCGACGGCGACGAGTGCGTCCCGGCCGAGATGCTGGCCTCCTGGGCCGGCACCATCAACTACGAGGTCGTTGCCAGGATAAACCCCCTGCTCCCCAGGAGGATAGTGAGCGCCGGAAGCGGGCCGGAGCGCGCCCGCGGGGAGGTGTCCTGATGTACGTCGACGTTCTGGGCGCCGATGGCGGGAAACACTCCGGGAGCTCCCTCGTGGCCATGAAGGTCGGCCCGTCGCTGCTGATCGACGCCGGTTCCGCGGCCAGCCTGCGCGACGACGAGCAGCACGCGATCGAGGCGGTCCTCCTCACGCACGCACATCTCGACCACATCCTCGAACTCGGTTTCGTGGCCGACGCCGCGGCCAGCCTGAGGGACGCGCCCCTGCGCGTGCTGGGCAGCCACGCGGCGCTACAGGCCGTCAGGACCCACTACATGAACGACCTGGTCTGGCCGGACTTCAGCCGGATCAGGACCACCCACGGACCGGCCATAGTCTACGAGACAATAGAGGACCGCGTGTGGATGGACCTGCCGGGAGGACTCTCGGCCATGCCCGTGCCCGTGAACCACGGGGCGGGTGCCAGGGGCTTCCTGCTGAGATCCCCCGGCGGGCGGGCCGCGATCTACACCGGCGACACGGGCCCCTCCACCGAGATCTGGGAGAGGGCGCGCGAGCTCCCCGACATAGCCATGATCATCGCCGAGGTGTCGTTCCCCGATTCGATGACCGACCTCGCGATCGCGAGCGACCACCTCACCCCGGGCCTGCTCGAGCGCGAGCTGCGGGTGCTGGACAGGCCGGGGGCGCCCATATACGCGTTCCACCTGAAGCCGTGGTACAGGCAGGAGATAGACCGGGACCTCTCGCGGCGCCTCGGGGACAGGGCCGTCCTCCTCATGCGCGGCGACCGCCTCGAGTTCTGATGCCCTCCACCTCCGAAGGGAACGCAGCCGGAAACGGCATCTGCGGCGGACCCCTCACCGGACTCGACCTCCTCGAGCCCGGCGACATCCCCGGGCGCAGGGTGGCCCTGCTGTCGCATTACGCCGCCGTCGACAGGCGCTGCAGGACGGCCGCCGAAGTCCTCCACGGCATGCCGGGAATCGAGCTGGCGGCGCTCCTGGGCCCGCAGCACGGGTTCTGGGGGCAGACCCAGGACAACATGATCGAGTGGTCCACCCATCCCCATCCGTACTGGGGCATCCCGGTCCACAGCCTGTACGGCGAGAGCCGCGAACCCTCCCCCGGCATGCTCTCCGGGATCGACTGCGTCGTGGTGGACCTCCAGGACGCAGGTTCGAGGTATTACACCTACATCTATGCGATGGCGCTCACCATGAGGTCCGCCGCGCGTTCCGGCATCCCGGTGCTGGTGCTGGACAGGTTCAATCCCGCCGGGCTCACGCGGGTGGAGGGCCCGGTGCAGGACGGCGACATGCTCTCGTACGTGGGCATGTATCCCCTGCCGGTGAGGCATGGCATGTCTGCGGGCGAGCTCGCGCGGTACTTCGCCGCCCTCGACGGCCTGCCGGAGCCGCGGGTGAAGAGGTTTGCCACCTGCGACTTCGAGGGATTCCCCCGGGGGTACCCCTGGGTGCATCCCTCCCCCAACATGCCCACTCCCGCCACGGCCCTGGTCTACCCGGGCATGTGCCTTCTGGAGGCCACGAACCTGTCCGAGGGCAGGGGCACCTGCAGGCCCTTCGAGGTGTTCGGCGCCCCCTGGCTCGACGAGGACGGGATCTGCGACGGTCTGAACGGATCGGGAGCCCTCGCGGGGGCCGTGCTGTCGCCTCACAGGTTCATCCCCACGTTCTCGAAGCACACGGGGGAGACCTGCAGGGGCGCGATCCTCACGGTGACGGACCGGGATGCGTTCCGCCCGTTCGCCGCCGGATTGGCTATACTCGCCGTGTGCTTCCGGAGCGGGGAGACGGGCTGGCGCCCGCCGCCGTACGAGTACGTCTACGACAGGATGCCTGTGGACATACTCTCGGGTTCCCCGCGGTACCGGGCGGCGGTGGAGGCTGGCGACCCGGCTCTCCTCGCCGGCATGGCCGGGGCGGACATTCCCGCCCACGTGCGCGCCGTCGGCGCGAGCCTTCTCTACGACAGGAGCTTCAGGGTTTGAGGATAGGCGTGCTGGCCGACGTCCATGGCAACCTCCCGGCGCTCCAGAGCGCCTGGCGGGCCCTGCTCCTCGAATCTCCCGACATGGTGGTGAACCTGGGCGACCTGGTGCACTTCGGCCCCTGCCCGGAGGAGTGCGTTTCCTTCGCCAGGGAGCACGACGTCGAGTCGATCCAGGGCAACTGCGACAGGGCCGTGGCAAGGGGCAGGGACAGCACGGGCGACGAGTTCGTGAACTCCCACTGGGAGAGGCTCGCCGACGAAGTGCTGGCATGGACGAGGCAACGCATCACGAGGGGGGCCTCCTCCTGGCTGAAGGGCCTCCCGGAAGAGTTCCGGCTCGACGTGGAGGGCAGGAGGATGCTCTTCACGCACGGGCTGCCGGGGAACGTCGCGGGATCGCTGCCTCCCGCGGCGGCCGACGAGGTCTACGACCTCCTGCTCTCGAGGAACGGCTGCGACGTGCTCGTGGTGGGGCACACCCACGAACCGCAGGCCGTGTTGCGGCCCGGCGGCTGGATCCTCAATCCCGGGAGCGTCGGCGCGGGCACCCTTCCGTCCGCGGCTTCCGCAATGGTGATCGATGTCTCGCGGAAGGCGGGCCTGTCGGCATTCTGGCTGGCGACCCGGTACGATTTCTCATCCTATCAGGAGTCATCGAGGGTTTCTGGGCTCCCGCAGATGTTCACCAGGGCCGTCGAGCTCGGAAGGGACCCGAGGGGCGGCTGGCATACGTGCGATACGACATGGAGGCAGAGATGGGCCGAACGATGATCGAGAAGATCCTCTCAGCCCACGGCGCCGGGGACTGCCGGCCCGGCGACGAGGTCTGGATCGGGATCGACAGCAGGACCGCGAGGGATTTCGCCGGAGCGAGCGTTGTCGCCAACGTGGAGAAGAACGGCGGGGCCAGGCCGATCGCCGATCCTTCGAAGACCTTCTTCACCTTCGACTGCAACGTGCCGGCCAACACCATCCCCTACGCCGACAACCAGCAGACGATCCGCAACTTCGCGAGGAAGCACGGCCTGAAGGTCTTCGACGTCGATGCAGGGATAGGCTCCCACGTCGTGATAGAGAACAGGATCGCAAGGCCGGGCTCCACCACGGTGGGCACCGACAGCCACCTCAACATCATGGGGGCCATCGGCGCCTTCGGGCAGGGCATGGGAGACGTGGACATCGCCTTCTCTTTCGTTTCCGGGAAGGTCTGGTTCGAGGTGCCCCACTCCGTGAAGATCGTGCTCGAGGGCATGCCGGCGGCCGGCGCCGAGGCGAAGGACGTGGCGCTGGCCATGCTGGGAAGGTTCAACCACCACGAGCTCCTCGGGAAGTCCGTGGAGGTAAACGGCCCCTGGCTCGAGGGGGCCTCGCTTTCCGACTGCATCACGCTCGCGAGCCTGGCCACCGAGATGGGCGCCGTGACGATCCTCCTGCCGCCGAATCCGAGCGTCCTGGGCTTCTTCGGGATGACCGAGGCGGAGGCCGTCTATGCAGATTTCGACGCCGTCTACGAAAAGGAGTACAGGCTCTCGGTCGAGGGCCTGAAGCCTCTCGTGGCCGCCCCGCCCAATCCCAACAACGTCCATCCCGCTGACCAGTTCTCGGACGTCAGGATCGACGGCGCCTTCATCGGGAGCTGCACGAACGGCACCCTCGACGACATGAGGCTCGCCGCCAGGCTCCTGAAGGGCAGGAAGGTCGCTCCCGGCGTCATGCTGAAGGTCGTCCCGGCCACCCGCGCGGTGTGGAGGACGATGATGGACGAGGGCCTTCTGGCGGACATCTTCGAGGCCGGCGGCATCATCAGCAACCCGGGCTGCGGCGGATGCGCCTCGGGCCAGATCGGGATGACCGGCAGGGGCGAGATCCAGGTGAGCACGTCGAACCGCAACTTTACTGGCAAGCAGGGGGCCGGGGACACGTACCTGGCCGGCGTGGGCACCGCGGTGGCGTCCGCCGTGCTGGGCCGGATCGCGTCCGTCGGCGAACTCGGGGGTAACTGAGATGGGTGATCGTCCGACCAGGCTCACCGGGCGCCTCTGGGTGCTCCAGCGCGACGGCGCGCTCATAGGCGACATCGATACCGACATGATCTACCACAACGCCCATCTCGCGGTCACCGACGTGTCGAAGATGGGGCAGTTCGCGTTCGGCAACCTGAAGGGCTTCGAGGATTTCGCCGCGAAGGCCGCTCCGGGTGACATGGTCCTCGCCGGCGACAACTTCGGCTCCGGGAGCTCGAGGCAGCATGCCGTCGACTGCTTCAAGGCCCTCGGCGTGCAGGCCGTGCTGGCCAGGTCTTTCGGCGCGATCTACAAGAGGAACGGCATCAACAGCGCGCTTCCCCTCGTGGAGCTTCCGGGCCTCCCCGAAGGTGTGTTCGACCACCTCTCGGAAGTCACCGTGGACCTCGGCACCGGTCTGGTGGAGGGCGCCCGGGGGCCGTTCCAGGGCAGGCCGCTGAGCGGCGTGGCGAGGGACGTCTACATGTCGGGCGGGCTGTTCGAGTACGCCAGGGGGGAATAGGCCGGGCTAGTCGAGCATGGCCCCGTGGGCCGTGTTCAGCCTTGCGAGATCCAGTTCCACGATGAGCAGCGAGTCCGAACCGGTCCAGGACGGGAGCCCCATGCGCAGCAGAGGGCTCCCGTCGTCCATCCAGATCACGAAGCTCTGCGGGTCGAGCCAGTGGCCCCTCGACCAGAGCCATATGTCCAGATCGGCGGACGGCGGAGCGTCCAGCGCGGCCCTGAGCTCCCCGGTGAAGACCGAGTCGGTCTGGACCACGGATTCCAGGTCGAGCGGCACGCCGGAGAGCAGCCAGGTCCTGAGAGCCTCGTAGGACGAGGTCAGCCTCCCGTCCCTGTCGGACCTGACCGTGATCCTGCCGCCTATGTACGATTCCGTGCATGCCAGGATGCGCAGGGTGCGGGTCTCCTCCGACCGGATCGATCCCGCCGCCCTGGCGGATGCGAGAGCCTGAGCCGGGAGATCGGCTATCCAGGTGATCGTGTCGGCCCCGGCCTCCGACACCATCCTGAGGCCGTCCACCGAGTAGTAGTGGCTCTCTCCGCCGCCGGACCATGACGAATCGGCCGAGACCACCTCGAGCACGACGCGGGCCGAGAGGGATACCGACCTGGTGCCGGCCCCGTCTGCCGAGAAGTAGGGGATCCCCGGCCTGGACAGGACGGCCGCGAGGACCAGCCCCGCTATCGCCTGCATCAGTCCGCCCCCGGCATGAGACCGCTCTCCCTGAAGCTCAGGACCTCCGGGCCCGCGACGATGAAATGGTCGAGGACCCGGAATCCGAGGCTCCTGCCGAGCTCGGAGAGCCTCGCCGTCAGGGCCCTGTCCTCGCGGCTGGCCTCGGCCCTGCCGCCGGGATGGTTGTGCACGAGGATGACCGAAGTGGCGTTCAGGGCGATGACCTTCTCGACCAGGTTCCTCGGGTGTACCGAGGCCCTGTCCACGGTGCCCATCTCGATGTCCCTCTCGCCCAGGAGCCTTCCGCTCGAATCGAGCAGGAGGGCCACCAGCCGCTCCCTCCGCTGGAGACCCAGCCTGGCCGCCAGATAGGCCTTCACCTTCTCGACGCTGTCCAGTATGCAGTCTCCCGGGGCCGGCTTCGCGGCCCGCTGGGAGGCGAACGTGACCATCGAGAGGAGGGTGGCAGCCGCCGGCCCGATGCCCGGGGAGGTCATCAGCATGTCGGGGGACTGCCTGAACACGCCGTCGAGGCTGCCGAAACGCTCGAGCAGGCCGGCCGCCTCCTCCCGCACGTCCTTCCTCGGGCGGGCGAAGGTGAGGAGCAGCTCGAGCACTTCCCGGTCGGAGAAACCCCTGCCTCCGGACTCGAGGAACCTCTTCCGCAGGCGCTCCCGGTGACCCTCTGCGTTCCCGGTCATCGCTCGATGCGTACGGTGCGGGTGGGGAAGGCGAAGGAGAGGCCTGCCGCCTCGACCTCCCTCATGATCATCAGACCCTTCCTCTCGCGCATGGAGAGCCACTGCCTGTAATCGACCGTCTTCAGGAACATCAGCACCTCGACTTCGAGGGAGGATTCGCCGAAGCCCCTGAAATGGACCGACCAGGAGTCGGGCTCCACATCGGGATCGCTGCGCAGTTCCTCCCGCAGTCTGTCCAGGAAGTCCCCGAGCGCCGTCAGCGTCGTATCGTAGGTGAGGCCGAAGGACATCAGCGTCCGCCTCGACTCCCTGCCCGCCCAGTTGTCGACCACGTTCTCGACTATCTTGCGGTTGGGCACCGTCACGAGGGTTCTCTCGACGGTCCTTATCCTGGTGGACCTGATGCCAACGTCGGACACCGTCCCCTGGACCCCCTGCAGTTCGACGTAGTCGCCCACCATGAAGGGTTTCTCGAGGAAGATGGCGATGGACGCGAAGATGCCGCCGAGGGTGTCCTGGGCGGCCAGGGCGACCGCCATGCCGCCTATCCCGAGGCCGGCTACGATGCCCCCGACGGGGTAGCCGAAGGCCTGGATGACGAATACCACCCCGAGCACGAAGATCAGCACCCTGGCCGTGTTCCGGAGTATGGGCAGCATCTGGTCGTCGAACCGGGAGTCGCTGGCCCTGGCCGACACAGCCAGGTTCTCGGCCACGCAGTCCGTGATGCTCACCAGCAGCCAGACCACGGCACCGGTCGACCCGACCAGCAGAATCCTGTCCAGGACGGTGACCACTCCTTCCGAGACGGGCAGGGTCCTGGCGGCGGCGTAGCAGCAGAGCAGGAGAACGAGGAATCCGACGGGTCTGCGGAGTTTCGCCGTCAGCCTCGATGGCATGCCGGAGAGCCTCTTCGACAGCCTGCCGAGGATCGCCCTGGCTGTCGCGGAGAGCGCGAAAGCCACCACGACCACCGCCAGGGCTATGGCGATCCTTCCCGCCGGGACTCCGCCGGGGGCGAAGGAGTAAAGACCCTCGAAAAACTCCGACATGCCGGGCATCCCTCCGGGCGCATGATTGTGCCGGACGTCATGGTATGTCAACACGTCGAACCTCATCAAACGTCGATGCATCATCACTGCGAGGCGCGGGGCAACCCGTGCCTCGCTGACAAGCTGATGAGGACCTCCGGCCTGCCGGAACACTTCGACGTGTTGACGCGCAGAGCACCCGAGCCCTATTCATTGACCATCCCAACGATACCGGAGGTCCCCGTGACGAGGGCGAAGGTGCTGGACTGGTTTCTGCAGCTTGCTCTTGCGCTGATCATATTCTTCGGCTTCCTGAGGCCCTACGTCGTAGAGAGCTTCCGGATCCCGTCGCCCAGCATGGAGGGCACCCTCCTGGTGGGCGACCACATCCTCGTCCTCAAGGCCGCCAAGGGGCAGCGCATCCCCTGGACCGACAGGCTTGAACCGCCCCTGCACTCCTTCAGGGGGGGCGAGCAGGGCCTGCTGATGCCGGCCCTGGGCACGATCGAGAGGGGAGACATCCTCGTGTTCCGGTATCCCGCGGACATGAACCGGGATTTCGTCAAGCGCACCGTGGCGCTCGCAGGCGACACCGTGAGCGTCAGGAACGACACCCTGTTCGTGAACGGCGAGCCGTCCTCCTTCCCCGTCCAGTTCCAGGACAGGTTCTCGCCCAATCCGCTCGACATCGCCTGGCCTGCATGCATCCCCTCCCTGCGCGGGAGGGTGCCCGACCTCGCCTACGAGGGTATCGCCCGGGGAGCGACGCGCGAATGGGAATCCTATGTCGTCCCGCCCGGGCACGTCTTCATGATGGGTGACAACAGGGACAACTCCAGCGACAGCAGGGTCTGGGGCCCCCTCGACCAGGACCTGGTCAAGGGCGAGGCGATGTGCATCTACTGGTCTTGGGTCCCTGGCGACGGACTGCCCCTCCTGGGGCGGATAGCGCGGCTCGTGAGATGAGCGGGCAGCTGGCGAGGGAGGCTCTTCCCTATTCCAGGACCTTCCTGGAGCGTGTCCCCCTGCAGTTCATAAATCTCGACGAACTCGTGAAGGGCGCCCTCGAGGACAGGAACTTCACCGGAGACGGCTACTGGCAGATAGACGCCGACGAACCCCTCGCCTACATGATACTCCGCAGCGGCAGGCCCTACACGATCATCGGCTATTCCGGCCCGAGCGTCACCGCGTTCATCAACTGGCTCAGGCGCGACAAGAGGGAGCTGACCCTCACCTACAGGTTCGTGGAGGAGGGTTCCCTGCCCTCCCTTGTGAGGTGCTGCTCCGAAGAGCCCGTCCTGCAGGACCTGGAGAACGACAGGGGCGACCTGATGGAGGTCCTGAAGGCCCTGCGCCGCAACGAGGATTCGGGTCTGCTGAGGATCAGGGCCGGTAGTCTGTCGACGCTCGTCCCGGTGGAGTGCGGGAAGCTCCAGGTGGCCTGGGGCGCGGGAGTCTCCATGAAGGGCAGGGACATCCTCACCTACCTGACCGAGCAGCTCCCCCCCGAGACCACCGCGGACCTCTTCCCCGGAGCCACCGGCGACCTGGCAGCAGTGGGCATATCGGAGGCCCAGCTCCTGGTAGGGGCGTTCAACACCTGGCTCGAGGCGGCGATCCCCACCTGGCCGGAGTGCTCCAACATCGCGATGAACGTCTTCAAGACCCTGAAGGACAAGGAGGTCTGCCTGGCCTCCTTCATCTATTCCACCGAGGAGGGGCTGTCCCTCCAGGCGCAGCCCTCGGAGGCCGAGAGGATCCCGAAGGTGTTCGCGACCCTGATAGGCTCGATGTGCAAGAAGCACCCCGCCCCGGCGGCCTGTTCGAAGCTCTTCATCTCCTCGAACCGGCAGAACAAGATGGCCCTGGAGGCCACCGGCCTGGCTTCGCTGCTGGAGATCTGACCGGGCGCCCGTGCAGGGCCTGCCGCGCTCCCGTCCCCCCGATGTGCGATCGAACATGACCGTCAGGTCAGGAATCTCTCCAGGTCGGTGCGCCCGCCCAGGATGAAGAGGTCGTCACCCAGCTCTATGACATCGTCGGGCAGGGGGATCCTGTAGGTCCTCATGCCCTCCTCGGGCTCCAGCTTGCCTATGTAGGCTATGTTCACCCCGAACGCGCGCCTTATGTCGAGGTCCCTGATGCACTTGCCTATCATCGACGCGCGAGGCTTCACCCTCACGAAGTCTATGCCGCCGGCCAGCGGGACATATGTCTCGACGTTGTCGTGCTGGAGCATCCGGGCGACCCGCTCTCCCTGGTCCTTCTCGGGCATGTAGATCTGGCTGGCGCCGACCGCCCGGAGTATCCTGGCCTCCCGGTGGGTCGTGGCCCGGGAGTGGACGGTCACCCCCATGTCCCTGAGGATGGTGGTGACGAGCACGCTCGCGCCGAAGTCGGAGCCCATGGCGACTATTGCGACGTCGACGTTGTCTATCCCGTGGGCACGGAGGAGGGTCTCGTCCGTGACGTCGAAGGACACCGCGAGCGTGACCTTGTCGGCCAGCTCGTCGAGCTTCCTCTCGTCGGAGTCGACTGCGACGACCTCCGACCCGAGGTCCGCCAGGTTCCTGGCCAGGCTGGAGCCGAAGTTGCCCAGGCCCAGCACCGCGAATTTCCTGTGTTCGGACTGCACGGTCCTCCTACCCTATCCCTATCCTGCACTCAGGGAGCCTGTAGGCAAGCGTCCTTGGCCTGACGGTCAGCGCCGCCAGCACCGAGGGACCCACCCTGCCCGTGAACATCGTGAGAATGATTATCCAGCGGCCGGCCACGGTCAATTCGCCGGTCACCCCGGTGGAGAGCCCGACCGTACCGAAAGCGCTGACCGCCTCGAACACGTAATCCTCCGGCCCCCTGGGCGATGACGCCGATTCGGAGAGGACCAGCAGCACGGAGGACGCCACGCACACCAGCAGGCAGGAGAAGAGGAGGAACGCGGCCCTCTGGAGGTCGTGCAGAGGCACCATCCTGTGCCACATCTCGGGCTGGGGTCTCTTCCGCAGCAGCGACAGGCCGGCCGATGCCAGCAGCCCGACGGTCGTGGTCTTCACTCCGCCGCCGGTGCCTCCGGGCGAGGCGCCGATGAACATCAGGGCGATGAAGGCGAGCCTCGTCGCCGGATGCAGGCCGAGCACCGGGATCGTGTCGAAGCCGGCGGTCCTCGGAGTGATGGAGCAGAGGAGGGCGTTGGATACCCGCTGGGGGAGACCCATCCCGCCCAGGGCCCCGTTCCACTCCACCAGGAGTACGAAGGCGGTTCCCCCTGCGATGAGGATGGCGGTGACGAGGAGCACCAGCCGCGAGTGGGCGTCGAGCCTGTTGTGCCGCCTGCCCCTGAGCGTGGAGAGCACCGCGGTCACGAGGCCTGTCAGCACGGCGAAGCCCAGCCCGCCCGCGACTATCAGGCCCGAGATGATGAGGCACACGGACGGCATGCCGCTGAAGCTCTCGAGATTGTCCGGGAACAGGCTGAAGCCTGCGTTGCAGAAGGCCGAGACGGAGTGGAAGACGGCCTGCCAGGCCAGTTCCGCCTTGTGCAGACCGGGGAGCACCGGCCTCCATGCCGAATAGAGGAGCAGGGCCCCGGTTGCCTCGACCGTGACCGTCCAGCCGATGATGGAGCCTATGGCCTTCTTCAGGTCGCTGGTGAACTCCGCATCGACCGCCCGCGTGATCGACAGGCTCTGCCCGAGGCCGACGCTGTGACCGAGGAAGAGCGCGAAGAAGGCGAAGAAGCTCATCAGCCCCAGCCCGCCTACCTGTATCAGGACGAGTATCACGATCTGCCCGAAGTGGGTGTAGACCGATCCCGTGTCCACCACCGAGAGCCCCGTCACGCACACGGCGGAGGTGGCCGTGAAGAAAGCGTCCAGCGGCCTGACGCCGTCGACAGTGGCGGCGGGCAGGAGAAGCAGGCCTGCTCCGGCCGCTATGATGGCCGCGAAGGAGATGGGGAGTATCTGCCATACCGGCACGTGGTCCGTGAGGAACGCCCCGAGGCGCTGCACGAGTATCCTGGTGGAGATCAGCATGACCCCGACCTGTATGATGGCCCTCAGGGCCCCGAGCACGGCGTCCCGCCCGCCTCCGGCCAGGGCCGCCCAGGCCATGGCTGCGATGGTCAGGCCGAGGAGCAGGGATATCCAGTGGTCGTCCCTGATCCTCTCCGTGAGGCGCCTCCCGTCCGGGAGCAGCACGGAGGCCAGGTGCAGGAGCCACAGGGTCGCGAAGGCGTGCGTGCTCCACGACTCCGCGAGCCCCGCTCCGTGCCTGGCGAGGAGAAGGGCGGGGGCGGCCAGGGCGAACCAGCCCGATCCCGTGATCACCGACAGAAGCCTGGAAGCCTTCGCCATTCCCCCTCCGGAAACGATAGCCGCATATTAGCGAACCAGCCGGCGGGGTCAAGCTGCCATCATACAAGGAAGGGCGATAATGGTGGATTCCAGCACATACGACAGGATGCTCGGCCTCAGGCCTCTCAACGTCAGGGCGGCCCTGCCCGACTCGAGGTGCGCCCTCGTGAGCGGGAGGGACATCTGTTCGGTCGCGCGCGCCAGGAGCGCCATCG
Organism: Candidatus Fermentibacter sp.; assembly: GCA_030373045.1. Classification (NCBI taxonomy): domain Bacteria; kingdom Pseudomonadati; phylum Candidatus Fermentibacterota; class Candidatus Fermentibacteria; order Candidatus Fermentibacterales; family Candidatus Fermentibacteraceae; genus Candidatus Fermentibacter; species Candidatus Fermentibacter sp. The sequence continues at coordinate 39,538 of JAUCPW010000023.1, read as the reverse complement.
TCATGGCCGCGAACATCAGGAACCCGCTGAGCGCCCTCGGGATACTCAGAGCCGCCAGGAGGGCCGACTCGTTCGTGATGCTCGAACTCGCCAAGTCCGAGGGGAAATACACAGGCGTGACCTATCAGAACCTGCCTCAGACCGCCCAGGCATATTCTTCGGACCTGGGCGACGGCGTCGTGTACGCACTCCACATGGACCACTACGCCGTCAAGTCGCGCGCCGACAGGGACGACGCGGCCCGGGAGATCCCGCGCGCCATCTCCATGGGCTGGACGTCGGTCGCCATCGACGCCTCACACAATCCCGACTTCGAGAACCTCTCCTTCACGCGCGACGTCGCCATGCACATCCCGCAGTACGCCGGGCTCGAGGTCGAGGTGGGCGAGATCAAGGGCGCCGGGGTCCTCTCCACGGTCGGGGAGGCGGAGTACTTCATCGGCGGCCTGAACTCCTGGGGCATCTTCCCGGACTGGCTGGCCATCTCGAACGGCTCGAAGCACGGAACCTACGATGCTTCGAAGGGCGAGAGCGAAGGCATCGACCTCGGCCGCACCCGCGAGATCGCCGACGCCATAGCGCCCTTCGGATGCGTGATAGCGCAGCACGGGATAAGCGGCACCCCCCTCGACAAGGTGGGGCACTTCAGGGAGTACGGCATCCACAAGGGCAACGTGGGCACGCTCTGGCAGAACATCGTGTTCGGCATCGAGATGGATCCCGCGAGCGGCAACGCCGTCATCGACGACGGCTCCTACGTCAAGCGGCCCGACCGCGGCGTCACGACGGAACTCTGGGACCTGATGGTGGCACATGCGGACAGGCTCGGCTACTCCCGCTCCTCGGGCGACTACAAGAACCTCAACCGCCCGTTCCACTCCCTCGTCATGTCCCTCCCCGCGGAGATAAGGGAGAGGATCGCCAGGGAGACGGAGGAGTGGGCTCTGAGGTATTTCGAGGCCTTCGGCTCCATCGGGACCGGAACCGCCGTGATCGAGGCGATCGCCGGGCGCGGCGACTGGAACCCCTTCCCGGAGAGGCGGATCGTAGCCTCCCGCGGGGGTCACGGCAGGGAGGATGCTCCCGACTTCGGCGGAGAGCACGGTCCGGACGGCAGGGACTACTCTGACTGACGCCTCCCGGCCCGTCCTGGTGAGGGGGGGGCGGCTCGTCGACCCCGCCGCCGGCTTCGACGCAGTGGTCGACCTGCTTGTGGAGGACGGGACCGTCTCACGCCTCTCGAAGCCATTCGAGGCTCCGGACCGGGATGCGTCGGTAGTCGATGCGGACGGCCTCTGGCTGTTCCCGGGGCTCACCGACATGCACGTGCATCTCAGGGAGCCCGGGGCGACCGCTTCGGAGACCGTGGAGAGCGGCCTCAGGGCAGCCATCGCCGGAGGATTCACGAGGGTGGCCGCCATGCCCAACACCGACCCGCCCGTCGACACTCCCGCCAGGGTTGCGGAGATGGCGGAGAGGGGGCGCCTCGCCGGAACCGCTGATCTGCTCGTCGTGGGCTGCGTGACCAGGGGCCGGAAGGGGGATGCGGTCGCCGACATCGGGGGCATGGCCCTCGCAGGGGCCGCGGCCTTCAGCGACGACGGCTCTCCGGTGCTCGATCCCGGGTTGCTCGCGGAAGCCATGGCCGCCACCGGCGCCGCCGGGAGGGTCTTCATCCAGCACGCCGAGATCACCGACCTCTCCCGCGGGGGGGCTGTCAACCTCGGGCCGGTATCACGAGAGCTGGGTCTCGCCGGCATTCCAGACTCGAGCGAGACCGGAGCCGTCGCGCTCACCCTCGAAACGGCGATTGCATGCGGGGGGCGCGTACACCTGACGCACCTCTCCCTGCCCGGGAGCGTCGACCTGGTACGCGAAGCCGCCGACAGGGGGGCATGTGCGACATGCGACGTCACTCCGCATCACCTGGCCCTCGACGAATCGGAAGTGCTCCGGTCGGGCGCCTGTGCCAAGATGAACCCTCCGCTCAGGTCCGCGCGCGACCGGGAGGGCCTGGTGGAGCGGACCAGGGCAGGCAGGATCGATGCCGTGGCAAGCGACCATGCCCCTCACGAGGCGCGGCTCAAGGAAGCCGGACTCGCCGGTGCCCCCTTCGGGATCACCGGCCTCGAGACAGCGCTCCCGGTGACGTTCGACGCCCTGGGGCGGATGGGTGCGATGAGCCCGCTGCGGATGCTCTCCCTCTTCACGACGGGGCCGGCTTCGATCCTGGGGGTCCCATGCCCGTCACTGGCGCCCGGAAGGCCTTTCGAGGCCGTGCTGTTCGACCCGTACGAGGAGTGGACTCCATCCAGGGACAACACTTTCTCCCGTTCCACGAACACGCCCTTCCTCGGGAGGACCCTCAGGGGAAGGGTCAGGGCGGTCTGGAAGAGGAGGCTGGTCTACTTTGACGGCGACTTCGTCCCCTGACGGCATGGCGCTGCGCGCCCTCGTCCCGGTACTGGCCCTGCTGGTTTCGGGCTGCGCCTATTTCAACACGTTCTACAACGCGCGCCAGTCCTACGACGAGGCTCTGGCCAGCGTCCGACTGAACCCCGACAACCCTTCCGCCGGCGAGGAGCAGGACCTGCGGGATGCGATAGAGGGTGCGGGCAAGGTCCTGGCCTTCTACCCCGACAGCCGCTGGGCCGACGACGCACAGATGCTCATCGCGGACGCGCTCCTGCTCCTGGGATCCCGGTCGACATCGGGGAGCGGGACCTCCAGCTACGAGGAGGCGATGAGGGCCTACTCCTCCGTCATGGTCATGACCGACGACGGCCGCATGATGGACAGGGCCACCATCGGGATCGGGAACGCAGCGATGGCCCTGGGCAGGTATGCCGATGCGGCGGCCTCCTTCGGCGCGGTCTCGGGCCAGCGCAGGGACCTCTTCGCCGTGTCCAGGCTCAGGCAGGCCGAGGCCCTGGTGCTCTCCGGGGAGCCCGGCCTGGCCGCCGCGGTGCTCGACACGCTCGAATCCATGGACCTCTCCGACAGCCTCATGGCGGAGACGGAGCTGGCCCGCAGCCGGGTGCTCTCGAGCCTGGGCATGCCCGACAGCGCGGTCTCGACCGCACTGGAGGCGGCCCGGCTGTTCGGCAGGGGCGCGGGGTACTACAGGGCTCTCACGGCGGCGGCTGACGCATCCATAGAGGCGGGCGACCCATCCGGCGCCGTCTCCATCCTCGCCCCCCTCAGGGTATCCTACAGCACCAACCGCGAGCTCGCGGCCATCTCCCTCCTGTCCGGGAGGGCGGCCGAGGCTGCGGGCGACGTGCAGGCGGCCCTGGATTCCTATGCCGACGCGGCAGAGCTCGACATGTCGAGGGAGGTCGGCGCAGAGGCCCTCTACCTGGAAGCCCTCCTGCTCGAGAGGGAGAAGAGGCTCGACGACGCGCTCACGGTGCTCGCACAGCTCTCTGGCAGGAGCGGCGACTACCTCTGGATACGGCTGGCCTCCGACAGGCTCGGGGAGATGCAGCTCCTGAAGACCTACATCGATACGCTCGAGACGGCCGCACCCGATGACATGGACCTCTTCAGATTCCTCGCCGCCGAGAAGAGGATGGACCTCTACGGCGAGGACTCCCTGGCCATGAGCGAGATGAGGGCCCTTCTCGACAGCCCCGACGGGCGCGTGAGGGCGATGGCCCTGGTCTCTGCATCGGGGAATCCCGGCATAGGCCGCGACAGCTCCATTGCGCTGCTCGAACAGGCCCTCGCGCTCTGCGACTCAGGAGATCTTGCCGGGAGGATCGAGGAGGAGCTGAGCCTTCCGCCCGGACCTGCCGCCCAGGCCAGGCCCTCCGCACTCCTGGAGGCCGCGTGGGACCTTTACGGCGCGGGCGAGTACGAGGCCGCCTGGAGTGCCGCCGGACGGGCGCTCTCTTCGAGATGGAGGCTCGACAACGAGCCCGCGCTCCTGTGGATCGCCTATCTCTCGTCGGAGGCCGCCATGATGGAGGACGGCCTGGTGGAGAGCTACGCCACGGAACTGGTCCAGAGGTATCCGGGGACCGCAGAGGGTGCCGCGGCCCTGGACAGGCTGGGCGGCGCGTTCGAGGAGCCCGATGAGTAGCGCAGGCCTGGTCGACACGGATGCCAGGGTGATCGCCTGCAGCCGGGAGGACGAGGACATCTTCCGGATCGAGCTCGAAGCCCCGCGGATCGCCTCGGCGTGCCGGCCCGGGCAGTTCGCCATGCTCGAACCCTCCCCCGGGGCCTTCCCTGTGTCCAGGCGCCCGCTCACCTTCAGCTCATGCGATCCGGAGGCGGGCTCGGTCACGTTCCTCTTCGACGTTGTCGGAGCCGGTACGTCCATCCTGTCCCGATCCGCCGAAGGCGATCCGGTGCGGATCCTCGGGCCGCTGGGAAGAGGCTGGGAGACCTCTCCCGGAAGATGGCTGATGGTGGCAGGCGGGCTCGGCATCGCCGGGTTCCCGTTCCTTCTCTCCACCGCGGACGAAGCCGTGGTCATGGCCGGAACCAGGACCGGGCGGGGGACATCGTGCTGTCCGCCGGGGACCGTGCTGGCCACCGAGGACGGCTCCGTCGGCGTGAGAGGCCTCGTCACCGGCCTGCTCGAGGATGTGGAATGGGACTCGTTCGATTCCATAGCGGTCTGCGGTCCCTCGGCCATGATGCGGGCCGTGGTCGCCTCCGCCCCTCCCCGTGTTCTCGGCAGGATCCAGGTGTCCATGGAGAGCCGCATGGGATGCGGGTGGGGCGTGTGCGGGGGATGTCCCGTGCCATCCTCCCGGGGCGGCTTCATGTCGTGCTGCAAGGACGGCCCGGTCTTCAGGGCCTGCGACGTCGACTGGGAGAGGATCTCGTGAACCCGGTCACCGAAGGCCTGCCCGACTCCTTCTGGGGCATCCCCGTCCCCGGGCCGGTCGCCCTGGCCTCGGGGACCTGCGGATTCGGCCTGGAGCTCGACGCCATGGGCCTGCTCGCGGACGTGGCCCTCGTCTTCTCCAAGGCCGTGACCCCCGAACCGAGGGACGGGAACGCACCCCCGAGGATCCACGACACCGGGTACGGCCTCCTCAATTCGATAGGTCTGGCCAACCCCGGCCTCGACAGGGTCCTCTCGGAGGTGCTGCCCGCTGCCGCCGGCCTTTCGAGACCCCTGGTGCTGAACGTCGCCTGCGAGTCCGTGAGCGCCTTCGGGTCAACCGTGGCCGCACTCGAAGCCGGCGGCTCCCACGCCGGATACGAGGTCAACGTGTCGTGCCCCAACGTGGAGGCCGGCGGGATGGCCTTCGGGGTCGACCCGGCAGCCGTGGCCTCCGTGACCCGGGCGGTCAGGCGGGAGACCCGCAGACCGATCACCGTGAAGCTCACCCCGAACGGCGGGGACATGGTGTCCGCCGCGAAGGCCGCCGAGGATTCGGGAGCGGATGCTGTCACGGTGTGCAACACCTTCCTGGGCATGAAGCTGGACTGGAGGACCGGAAGGCCCGCGCTCGCAAGGGGTGCCGGGGGCTACAGCTCGCCCGCCCTCCTGCCGCTCGTCGTGGCCAGGGTCTGGCAGGTCGGCCGCGCCGTGCGGATACCCGTGATAGCATCCGGAGGAGTCTGGGAGCCCGGTGACGTGCTGGAGCTGCTGGCTGCGGGAGCCTCGCTCGTACAGGTGGGGACCGGGCTCCTCAGGAGACCCTCCCTGCCGTCGGAGCTTGCTGCCGGCATAAGGGACCTGCTTTGCGGAACCTGACGGGTGTGGCGCTCGCGGCCCTCGTGCTGCTTGCCGCAGGCTGCCTGGCCCCCAGGCCGGTCTACAGGGGTGGCGTGAGGGGCGCGGCATCGCTCGTAACCGGCCTCGAGCAGCGGGGAACGGCCAGCTTCTACGCCGGGAGCTTCCACGGCAGGCAGACCGCCAGCGGCGAGAGATACGACATGAACGCGATGACCTGCGCCCACAGGACGCTTCCGTTCGGCACCCTGCTCGAGGTCGAGAACCTGGGCAACGGCTCGACCGTGACCGTGAGGGTGAACGACAGGGGCCCCTACGTGGGCGGACGGATCATCGACCTTTCGAGGGGCGCGGCCGACAGGCTGGGGATGATCGACTCGGGCACCGCCGACGTGCGGCTGAGGGTGATCGGATTCGAGGAGGAGGAACGCTGATGCCGTCCGGATACTCCGGGACAAGGCTCTACATAGCCCTGACCAGCGACATGGGGAGGACCCCGGCCGAACTCCTGGCCCCGCTGCGGGGTCTCGGCGTGGGGATCAAGATCGGGCTCGAGCTCTTCGCGGGACGCGGGCCGGACATCGTGAGGGAGCTCTCGGGCGAGGGCTTCCCGGTCTTCCTCGACCTCAAGCTGCACGACATCCCCCACACGGTCGAGGGCGCGGTGAGGGCGGCCTGCGCCTCGGGACCGGCCCTCCTCAACGTCCACGCCTCGGGCGGAGCGGCCATGATGAAGGCCGCCGCCTCGGCCGCTTCGGGCACCGGCGTGCGTATGCTGGCCGTCACCGTCCTGACAAGCCTCGGCGCCCCGGACCTGGAGCGCATGGGCTGGAGCCTCGGGCCGGGGGGGACGGTGGTGAGGCTCGCCGGGATGGCGGCCGAGAGCGGCATGGACGGGGTGGTCTGCTCCCCCGGGGAGGCCTCGGCGGTGCGCTCCGCGACCGGTCCAGGCTTCCTCATAGTCACACCCGGCATAAGACCCTCGGGATCCGACAGGGGCGACCAGGCAAGGATCGCGACGCCGGAGTCCGCCGTCCGGGCGGGCGCCGACGCCCTTGTGGTGGGAAGGCCCGTCAGCGGAGCACCCGATCCGCGGGCAGCCGCGTCGGCCATCCTCGAGGAGATAGAGGCGGCTGTGGCTTCGGGAGTGCGCTCCCTCTGAACCGGGCAGCCCCAGGCTTCGCAAGGATCCTGCGTCTGGCCGCACTGCCGGCCCTGCTCGCGGCCGCGCTCTGGATACTGCCCGGCGCGGGGGCCAGGTACGCCCTCTCGCGCCTCGACGGGCGTGCCTCCATCGGCGGAGTCCGGGCAGCGCCCGGCGTGCTCCTGCTTTCAGACGTCGACATGCCGGGGCTGGGCTTCGAGGCTGACGAAGCAGTGATCTACTGGAGCATGGGCGTGCCCATCCCGTCCGTCGACAGCATCCTGATCCCGTCCTGCAGGGTCGATCTGCCGCCGGGCCGCGGCAGGGCCGGAGGAGGAGCCGGCGGCGGTTCCGACGACATGCCCCTCCTCGTGCTGGGAGAGGCCAGTGTGACCCGGGCCGGTTCGGACACGACGGTGTTCTCGGGCCGCGCCTCGCTCAGGTCGGGCTCGGTCGAGATGTCCGGGCTCGCGCACGGACCCTGGGGATCGGCCTCGGTAGAGGCGGGGGGCGTGCGAGGCGAGGTCTCCTTCCGGGCCGACTTCCACGGCTGCACCGGGATCCCGCTCTTCGACCCGGACCTGCCCTCCCTGATCACGGAAACCGGATTCTCCGGATCGCTCCAGGGGATGGCCACGGACGACTCCGTCCATCTCGAGGGGACGGCCGCCGGGACGGGAGGGGCGGGTACCGCCACACCCTTCTCCCTGTCGTACTCCGAGCGGACCTCTGAACTGACCGTGGCGACGGGGCTCGGCGGGGCGGAAGCCGTCGCGGACAACATCCTCCTCTCCTATGAACCGTCGGCCTGGATGTCGCTCGACCCCGAGGGCGAGGTCCGGCTGACATTCGAGGGCGGGGAGCCCTGCAGGTTCGACCTCGAGGCCCGGATGGACAGCGCGGCGGTCTATTCCGAACACGTTGCGGGGGACACCGTCCGGTTCTCGTGCTCGGTCTCCGCCTCGGGAACCGTGGAGCCCGGGAGGCTCTGCGTGGATTCCTGCCTCCTCTCCCTGGGGACCATGACTCTGAGGGCGAGCCTCGAAGCCCTGACGGGCGACCGCGACAGGCTGACGGCACGCATCTGGAACGACTGCATCCCAGGAGAGACCATGGCCGCCTCCATCCCTGCATCCCTGCTCGGTCCGCTTGCGGGGACGGCGCTGGAAGGATCCCTCGGCCTGGACGTCCGCCTCTCGATCGACAGGCAGTGGCCCGACAGCTCCGACCTTTCGATCCTGGTCGACGCGGACGGACTTTCGGTCGTCAGCTGCCCGGTCGACGTGGCGCGCCTGGTCCGGGGCGGTTCCTGCAGGATGCGCGACAGCTGGGGCAACACGAGGCTCATCCACCTCAGCAGATCGGCGAACGGGGAGTTCGTGGAGCTCTCGGAGATGCCCCCCTGGTTCGAACCCCTGCTCTGCTGCTCCGAGGACGGCACCTTCCGCAGCCACTCCGGATTCAGCGCGGAGCACATAAGGAACTCGCTCGTCGCCGACGTGAGGGAGGGCGGCTTCGTGAGGGGCGCATCGACCCTGACCATGCAGCTCGCGAGGAACCTCTTCCTCTCGCGCGAGAAGACTCTGGCCAGGAAGCTCCAGGAGGTCTTCCTGACCTGGAGGCTGGAGGAGACCCTGTCGAAGGACAGGATCCTGGAGATCTACGCGAACATCGTCGAACTCGGTCCGGACGTGTTCGGATTCGCCGAGGCGTCCCTGTACTACTTCGGGACGGGCATCCGCGACCTCGGGGTGAGGGAGACGGCCTTCCTCGTCTCGATCCTCCCGGGCCCGAGGCTGTACCACCGCTTCTACGAGAGAGGCTCCGTCCCCGACTGGTGGGAGGGATACCTGGACATCCTCGTGGAGTCCGCCGAGCGGCGCGGGGGAGTTACGCACGAGGAGGCCGCCCTTGCGCTGGGGCATGCCATAAGGTTTAATTAGCCGGTGCGTACCGTGCGCGGGCTGTCGCCATGGTGCCGCGCATGTGGTTATGATCGAACCCTGACCGGGCCGGCTGTCGAGGGGGGAACATGGCCGATTCAGGCGCTTACGAGATAAGGCGGGAGGGCAGGGTCTACCGCGCCCCCTCCGTCGAGGTCCTTGTGAAGTGGGCTGCGGAGAGGCGCATCACCGCCGACGACGAGATCAGACCCGCCGGGGACGGCGGATGGTCCCGCGCGGGTGACCATCCCGATCTCGGGAAACTGCTCGATCCCTCCAACTGGTGGACCGTCAGGATGGGCGACGACGCCTATACGGCTCCCGACTTCGAAACCGTCGTGAGATGGACGAGGGAGGGCAGGCTCACCAGCGACGCCGTCATCGAAGGACCGCGGACCCCGCCCGGAGGGGTGCTCGCTCAGGGGCTCCCGAGGCTCTCGCCCTTCCTCAGGCCAGCGGGGGCCGTCGGCGGTGAAACCCCGCCCAGACTCAGGATCGACAGGATCGAATACCACCCCGGTGACATGGAGACGGTGAAGGCCTGGATATCCGAGTCCAGGGTGCCCGTCGACGCCGAGATATCCCTCGCCGGCGGCCCGTGGGAGCCGATCTCCGAGTGCGGAGCCTTCGAGCCGGAGTCGTGGCCGTCGGGCGCCTGGGGCGACCGGACCCCCGACGAACCCGAGTCCGCCGGCCCGGCCGCGCGGTCCGCTCCACCCGAGGCGCCTTCTTCCGAATTTGGCGCCGTGACCGCTCCCGGTCCGGTCCGGGTCGAGCCTGCCCCTCATCCCCAGCCTCTCCGCGCCGAGCCGGCCCCCGGGGGTGCCCGTCCCGGACCCGTGCAGTACAGGATTCTGTCGGGCAGGGGCGAGGTGGTCGCACGGAGCGTGTCCGAGATCCGCTCGCTCCTGAGGAGGAAGAGGATCCATTCCTTCGACGAAGTGCTGGCTCCGGGCCTGCCGGAGGGCAGGGCCAGCGTCGGAGCCGTCCTCGAGGGTGTCGGCCGCGGCAGGCGCAGGGGGCTCCCGGCCTGGGCCGTGTGGGTCCTGGTGGCGGCCGCGCTCGCCCTGGCGTTCTTCGTGATCGATCCCCTCGGTACCGGCTACCTGGGAGCCCTGCTCTCACGGCTCGGAATCCCTTGGAGATAACCCGCCTCCTCGCGCTCAAGAGGGATGGCGGCAGATGCCCCGGGGGCTCTCTCTCGGAGTTCGCCCGCGGGGTGGCCGCCGGTGAGGTGGCGGACTACCAGGCGTCGGCCTTCCTGATGGCCGCCTTCATCCGGGGCCTCGACCGCGACGAGACCGTGGAGCTGACGCTCGGGATACGCGACAGCGGCACCATGCTGTCCTGGCCGGACGATCCGCGCCCCCTGGCCGACAAGCACAGCACGGGCGGCGTGGGGGACAAGATCTCGCTCGTGCTGGCCCCCCTCGCGGCCTCGATGGGGCTGCGCGTGCCCATGATAAGCGGCAGGGGACTGGGGCACACCGGTGGCACTCTGGACAAGCTCGAGTCCATACCGGGCTTCAGGACCCGCCTGGATGTCGGCGAGTTCCAGGAGATCGTCGGCCGCTGCGGGTTCGCCATGTGCGGACAGACAGGCGACCTGGCCCCGGCCGACAGGATCCTGTATTCGCTGCGCGACGCCACTTCGACGGTGGAGTCGATCCCTCTGATATGCGCCAGCATCCTCGGCAAGAAGCTCGCAGAGGGAGCGGACCGCCTCGTGTTCGACGTGAAGGCCGGCAGGGGCGCCTTCATGAAGACGGGCGGGCAGGCCCTGCTCCTGGCGCGGACCCTCGTGGAGGTGGCCGGGGGCTGCGGCACCCGCGCGCGCGCCCTCGTGACCGACATGGACGTGGTTCTGGGGCGTACCGCCGGCAACTCCCTCGAAACGGCCGAGGCCGTCTCCGTCCTGAAGGGCGGAGGCCCGCTCGTGGTGCGCGACCTCGCCGTGAAGCTCACGGCCATGATGCTGGCCGGCGATGCATCCGACGAAGCCTGCATGGCCGGGCTCGAGGCCCGGTGCGCCGCGCGTCTCGACGACTCGTCGGCCTGGAACGCCTTCGTCCGGACAGTGGAGGCGCAGGGCGGGGATCTCTCCGCCTTCGAGTCGCTTCCGCCGGCCCCCGTGATCAGGGAGGTCAGGAGCGACCGCACCGGCTACTGGACAGGCGTGGACGCCGGAGTGGCCGGAGATGTCGTCAGGCGCCTGGGCGGCGGCAGGACCAGGGTCGACGACACCATCCGCCCCGAAGTCGGCTGGGAGCAGGCCGCCGAGTCGGGCTTCCCGGTGGAGGACGGCCAGACCATCGGCTGGATCCATGCCATGACCGAACAGGCCGCCGGATCGGCGGAAGCCGAGCTCCGCGGGGCCTTCATCTGGGACAGGGTCAACAGCAGCCTCGTACTGGAGACCCTGTGAGATCCATACCTAGACTCGACTTCGCGGCCCTTCCCGGGCGGCTCGAGGCGGCCGGGCTCCTCTCGAGGCAGGGCGTGGAGAGGCTTTCGAGGCTCTGGCAGAGCCCCGATCCCTCGCTTCTCGGCATCCTCGTCAGCAGGGGGCTGGTGAGCGAGGAGGCTCTCTACACCTTCCTCTCGCAGCAGTCGGGCATCCCCTTCCGCAACCTCGACCCTCTCGAACTCGACTACGAACTCGTCACCTCCTCCCTCCCCGGAGCGTTCGCCCAGCGGAACCATGCGGTCGTGGTGGGCAGCAACGAGGACAGGCTCATGGTGGCGACGTGCAACTTCACCGATCCCAGGCCCGTCGAGGATCTCCCGCACCTGCTGGGCAAGGAGATCGAGCTCTACATCAGCAGGCCCACCGACATCGCCAAGGTGATCCGGCAGTTCTACGGCCTCCACAGCTCGATCGTCGCCGCCGCCCGCGAGGTGGGGACCATGAGCGACGAGGACGTTGACCTCGGCAACCTGGAGAGGTACGTCTCGAGCGAGACCCCGGGCGGGCTCGAACCGACCGACCGACCCATCGTCAACGCCGTGAACCATCTGCTCCAGTACGCCTTCGAGGAGAGGGCCAGCGACATCCACCTCGAACCGCACAGGGAGCACACCGTCGTGAGGCTGCGGATCGACGGCGTCCTGCACAACGTGTACAGCCTGCCCCGCAAGCTGCACCTCCCTATTCTGTCCAGGGTCAAGATGATAGCTGGCATGAACATAGCCGAGAAGAGAAGGCCCCAGGACGGCAGGATAAGAACCCACTTCGAGGGCAAGCCGGTCGAGATCAGGTCCTCCACCATCCCCGCCGCGTTCGGCGAGAAGGCCGTGCTCAGGATACTCGATCCAGGAATCCTGATGCAGGACCTGTCCGGGCTCGGCTTCGAGGAGGAAGAGAGCGGGAGGTACGGCAGGCTGGTGAAGAGCGCCATGGGGCTGCTCCTCGTCACGGGCCCCACCGGCAGCGGCAAGACCACGACGCTCTACTCCACCCTCACGGCTCTCTCGACCACCGAGAAGAACATCACGACGATAGAGGACCCGATCGAGTTCGTTACGGACGAGTTCAACCAGATAGCGGTGCAGCCCGCGATAGACGTCACCTTCTCCACGGCCCTGCGGCACATACTCAGGCAGGACCCGGACGTGATCATGGTGGGCGAGATACGCGACCAGGAAACCGCCAGGAGCGCGATACGCTGCGCCCTCACGGGGCACCTCGTCCTCAGCACGCTGCACACGAACGACACCGCCTCCTCCGCGGTGAGGCTCCTGGACATGGGCGTCGAGCCGTTCCTCCTGGCGAGCACCCTGATCGGAATCGTCGCCCAGAGGCTGGTCAGGGTGGTCTGCGACGAATGCGCAGAGGTCTGGGAGCCCCCGGCCGCTCTTCTCGCCACGGCAGGCCTCGCCGGGGTCCAGGGCTGCAGCTTCAGGAGGGGCAGGGGCTGCAGGGCCTGCAGGGGCACGGGCTTCAAGGGCAGGACGGCTGTTTTCGAGGTCATGGAGGTCACCGACCGCGTCAGGGACGCCCTGTCCCGCTCGGCGCCGTCGGGCGAGATCAGGAGGCTCGCGGTGGAGGACGGCATGAGGACGCTCCGTTCCAATGCCGCACGCAAGGTCTGTTCAGGAGCTACCACACCGGGGGAGATGATGGCCGTGACGATGGGGCTGGAATGAGTAGGATCCTGTCTCTGACGGCTTTGATCCTGGTTCTCGCCGCCGGCTGCGGAGGCCCGGGGGACGGGCAGGTCGTCGTTCCGGCCGACAGCACCGCAACGATCCCGGCCTCCCCGCTCGAGATCGGTCTCGAGTTCTCGAGGCTGCTGGCCCTGAACGACCCTTCATGCCTCGACCTCCTCGCCCCGGCGCTGAGGGAGGCCTCCGAGTCCGCCGGCGGCGATCCCTGGACGGTCTTCGGCAGATGGAGGGGCTTCGACTCCTCCGGCAGGCTCACCGAGATACTGACCGACAGCACGGGTTCGAGGACCTCCTACTACTGCTCCATCACCAGGATGGAGAGTCCGGCCATCGTCCGCATCGACTTCGTGCTCGGCGAATCCGGCTGGCTCATCGAGGGGTTCGGCGAGGAGATCCCCGGCGAGGTCATCGACTCGCTGAGCGTCGAGCGCACTGCGGGTCTGATCATGTCGAGCCCGGAGACTCGGTTCGAGATGAGGATCGCGAGGCAGCTCCTGGACGGTGCGAGGATCGATTCGATCGCCCACTATTCGTCCGCGTCCGCGGCTGGGGAGCGGGGCACCGGCATCGAGAGCTACATCGGCTCCCTCGACGATGCCGCCTATGCCGAGCTCGCCTGGTGCAACATCCGCAGGGCGGCCGCCATGCAGATCATCCAGGACAGGGCCACGTTCAACCTGTCGTCGGTGCCCGTGGAACTGAGCGGTTTCGTGGCCACCTGGAGGGAGATGGCGTTCCTCTCCAAGGCCGTCATCCGCGATGCCCACGAATCCATGCAGATCCTCCGGACCACCGGGCAGGCCTCTGTCCCCGATTCCACGCTGGACGTCGAGAGGCTCCGGGTCATGACCGCGAACTTCCTGGCCGTGAGCGACCAGGTGGAGAGGCTGGACACCCTGTCGGCGACCTTCCCGGCCATCCTGACGAGCGGTGACGAGGAGCCGCTGGGGCAGCAGATCATCTACCTCGACCCCCACCAGACCGAGCAGCGTTTCGAGAACGAGATAGGCATGACGATCTGGAGGGCCCTCGGGGTGGAGATGAACGGCGACCTGGACCCCGAGAGGGTGGTCTACTTCGCGGGCAACCTGTATCTCTTCGAGGGCACTCCCACGGGGTACCGGATCGTCTTCAGGACATACGAGGACTACGAGAGCGACTATCATCCCGAGTTCTCCTCCAGGCCCGCGGCGGCCGCCGGCTGCAGGGAGGTCACCCTGATCGGGAACTCGGGCGCCTACGAATACGTACTCCGGTACGAGGATGGAACACCAGTGCTCGGGAGGAACCAGCTTGGCTCTGTCGAATAGCGCCCCGGCCGGGAGGGTGCGCGCGATACTCGAATGGACGGCCCTGGTGGCGTCCCTGTGCATCTTCTTCTCGGGCGGCTTCATGTGGAGGGTCTACAACGACTGCAGCACCGCCTTCAGGCAGGCCAGGGGGAACATCCTGGTGGCCGGGCTCCGCGGGCGGGAACCCTCCGCCTCGACCCGGATCTACGACTGCAGGGGCAACGAACTGGCCTGCGCCTTCGTGGAGAACAGGTATCCCGTCGAGATCGACCAGATCAGCCCGTTCGTAGTCCAGGGGCTGATAGCCACCGAGGACAAGGATTTCTACACCCACAACGGGGTCAGCATCCGGGGGCTGGTCCGGGCCGTCTACGTCGATCTGACCACCGGCGCCCGGCACGGCGGCAGCACCATCACGCAGCAGCTCGCCAGGGGGCTGTTCCTCGTTCCCGACCAGACCATCCAGAGGAAGCTCCAGGAGGCCTTCATCGCGATGGAGATCGAGAGGCAGTTCTCCAAGCAGGAGATCCTGGAGATGTACCTCAACCACATCTTCTACGGCCAGGGGGCCTACGGCATCGAGGCCGCCGCCAGGACCTACTTCGACGGGACCACGGCGGCCGAGCTCACGCTGGCTCAGGCCGCGATGCTGGTCGGCATGCCGAGGAACCCGAGCGGCTACAACCCGGTGCGCAATCCCGAGCGCTGCACGACCCGCCGGAACGTCGTCCTCTCGATGATGCGCGAGGACGGATGCATCACCGACGACCAGTACGACCAGGCGTGCGCGTCACCCCTGGGGGTGGACGTGGTGAGGCCCGAGCTGGAGGACCAGTGGGACTACTTCTCGGAGTACGTCAGACAGTACCTGGTCTCCAGATACGGGTGGTCGGCGGTCTACGAACAGGGGCTCGAGGTCTACACCACGCTCGACCCGGACGTGCAGGCGGCTGCCGAATTCGCGATGGACAGCGTCATGGCGCTGAGGGAGCCCCTGTGGGATCCCGCCACGGGTACATACGCGGACGATCCCCAGAGGCTCCGGTACGAGAGCTCCTGGGACTACTGGCAGACCGTCGAGGACACCATCGAGGGCGCCCCGGACTATGTCCAGTGCGCGATAGTCGCAGTCGATCCGAGAACCGGCTACATAAGGGCGATGGTGGGCGGAAGGGACTTCCAGGACAGTGAGTTCAACAGGGCGGTACAGGCCAGGAGGCAGCCCGGCAGCTCCTTCAAGCCGTTCGTCTATGCGGAGGCCGTGGAGCAGGGCTGGTCGCCCGGGAGCGTGGTCCTCGACCAGCCGGTAGTGGTCGACCTCTCCCCCGGCCAGTGGAGGCCGAGGAACTACGACGGCAGCTTCCACGGGATGGTGACCGTGAGGGAGGCCATAGCCCGGTCCTACAACGTGTCGGCCGTCAGGGTCGGCATGGCCGTGGGGATCGAGGCCGTGGCCGCCAGGGCTTCCGCCATGGGGATCGAGAGCGACCTGCCCATAGTCAACTCGCTTCCGCTGGGCAGCTGCATGGTCAGCCCCCTCGAGATGGCGCAGGCATACATTCCGTTCGCAACCGGCGGCATCGCCAGGGATGCCACGGGTATCCTCAGGGTGGTGGACAGGTACGGCAACGTCCTCGAGACCAACGAACAGGCCCCTCAGGGTTCCAGGGTCCTCAGCGAGACCGGCGCCTGGATCATGAACAACCTGCTCCAGAGCGTGGTCAGGGCCGGCACGGCGTCGGGATCGGGCTGGTACTGGGGGGCCGGACCCTACGCCGGCAGGGATGCGGGCGGCAAGACGGGCACCACCAGCGACTACGCCGACGCCTGGTTCATGGGCTTCACCCCCGATCTCGTGGCGTCGGTATGGGTCGGATACGACAACCATGTCGTGAGGATGAGGCTCCAGAGCGGCAGAGGCGAGGCGGGAGGCGACATCGCCGTGCCGATCTGGAGCAGGTTCATGCGCAGGGCCTTCGCAGGGGCCGACGCCTCGTCGGCACCTTCATTCCCTGCCGCCCCCTCGGGCGCGGTGGAACATGCCGTCATCTGCAGGCAGTCGGGCTTCCTGGCCAACGCCGAGTGCGGCGACAAGGCGGTCGACGAGCTCTTCTGGGCCGGCACCCAGCCCACCTCCTACTGCCCCATTCATACCGCGCTGTCCCCGTTCGCCTCGGACACCACCATCCCCGACTTCACCCAGTTCGACACCTCGCGCGGCGGATCCGGGGGCAGACCGAGATGACGAACTACATCCTCGCGGCTCTGGGCGCACTCGTCCTCCTCACCCTCGCGGGCTTCATCCTCATGAGGACGCCGGTCTGGAAGAGCATCCAGCTCCGGAGGGCGGCCGTCCTGGCCGCCTCGGGACGCGTCGAGGATATGATCCGGATGCTCCGGAGGAATCGCGACAGGAAGTCGGTGAAGGACCCGCTGACCAATGCGCTCGTCTACTTCCTCATCAGGGCGGGCAGGTTCGACGAGGCCGAGGACACCGTGGCCGAGGCCGTCCAGAAGGGCGACACCAGCGGGACGGCCCTGGGCCAGCTCGGACTGATCGAGTCGGGGCGCGGTAATGCCGCGCAGGCCGAGCAGTACTACAGGAAGGCGCTCGAGAGGGAGCCCGCGCTCGCGGCCAGCCTGGGCGTCAACCTGGCGGGTCTGCTGATCGAGAAGCGCGAGGAGCCCGGCCTCGACGAGGCCGGCAGGCTGCTGCAGGAAGCCCTCGAGATCCGCACCGGAGCCGCCAGGAGCGGGGTGCACATCAACCTCTCGCTCCTCGGGCTGGCCAGGAACCAGCCCCGCGATGCCCTCGTCCACGCCATGACCGCATATGAACTCATGCCGTCCGGAGACCATTCCAGGGGTTCGAGGGCCCAGGCTCTCGCCCTGGCCGCCAGGGCGAGCAGCCTCCTGGGAGAGGCCGGGGAGGCCCTCGACCTCTCGAAGAAGGCCCTCTCGCTCCTCGACGGGCTCGCCGGTTTCGAGAAGCTGCACGCCGAGATAGAGGGGATGCTCCCCGGGCTTTCGGGCAAGGGCGGGGCCGGTGCAGAACCCGCGCCCGGATCGGGGTCCGCGGTTCCTTGAAGCGCGCCCTCCTGACCGTCTTCGCCGCACTCCTGGTCTACACGGCCCTGGTGCTGCTCTCGGACGCCCCGCAGTTCTCGAGCGCCATCTCCGCGTTCGATCCCCGCTGGCTACCCGCGGTGCTCGGGCTGCCCCTGGTCAACTACGCCCTGAGATTCCTGAAGTGGCAGTACTTTCTCGGCAGGACAGGCGTCCGCCTGCCTGTGGGGAGGAGCCTCCTGGTGTTCCTCGCGGGCTTCTCGATGACGGTTTCTCCGGGGAAGCTCGGCGAGGTCCTGAAGTCATGCCTCCTTCGCGACGGGGAGGGGATACCCGTCGAGCTCACCTCGCCCGTTGTCGTGGCCGAGAGGATCACCGACCTGATGAGCATGGTTCTCCTTGCCGTCATCGGAGCCATCCTGACGGGCGGGGCCGGAGTGCTGCCCGTGGTCGCGGCAGGCATCGCCGCGAGCGCGGCCGGGGTGGCGCTGGTCTCCTCCCGCCGGCTCTTCGACGTGCTCTCGGGGCTCCTCCGCAGGATCCGCTTCTTCGCCTCGCGCCGCGGAGCCCTCGAGACCTTCAGGGGGACCTGCGCGGGGCTCCTCGACACGCGGAGCCTGCTGATCACCGTTCCGCTGGGGGTGGCCTCCTGGGGGGCGGAGGCATTCGTGCTCCAGGCGGCTGCCGCCGCTCTCGGGATGCCGCTGGCCCCCGGGCTCGCCATCCTGTCCCATTCGGCCGGCACGATAGCCGGTGCGGTTTCGATGATACCCGGAGGGCTCGGGCTCACCGAGCTGACCATCGGCGGCCTGCTCGGCCCTGCGCTGGGCAGGGCCGGGGCGGCGGCGGTCACGATCGTCATGAGGTTCGCGACCCTGTGGTTCGCCGTGGCCGTGGGACTGGCCGCGCTCGCCGTCGAACGGGCGAGGTCGCGCAGGGGCGGAACCGTCGGGCGGGCGGGTTGTTCTCAAGAGAGCACGCGGAGGTGATGGCATGACCGAGGATCGATCCCTGCCCGGAACCGGCGGGCTGCTCCACCGGAATCCCGACGTGGTCCTGCGCGAGGAGGACGAGGACGGCGCCCTCCTGTTCAACCCCGACACTAGCGAGGTGCGGGTCCTGAACGCCACCGGGCTCTTCGTCTGGAGGATGTGCGACGGTGTCTCGGAGGACGACCTGGTTTCGGCCCTCTCCGAGGCCTTCGACTCCGTTCCCCCAGGGCGTGTCAGGGAGGACGTGGACAGGTTCGTATGCGACCTTCTCTCCTCGGGATTCATGGGAAGGGTCCCGGGGGGCTGAGAAGGGCGGCATGAAGGCACTCAGGACCCCCGCATCGGCCGACCTCGCCCTCACGGGCAGGTGCAACCTGCGCTGCGCCTATTGCTTCTATGCCGACGAGATGAACTGGCGTTCCGACCTCTCGACCGCCGGATGGCTCCATATCGTCGACGTCCTGCGCAGCCTGTCGGTGATGAGGGTCTGCCTCACGGGGGGCGAGGTATTCACCAGGCCCGACCTGTTCGAGATCATCGACGCCGTGCTGGGCGCCGGGATGCGATACACGATCCTCACCAACGGAACCCTGGTGGACGAGGCTGCGATCCGCGCCCTGGACACCGGTCGAAGGCGCCTGAGGATGGATTCGATACAGGTCTCCATCGACGGCCCTGACGCACTCGTCCACGACTCCATGCGCCCGGACAGCTTCGACCGGGCCGTGCACGGCACGAGGCTGCTGAAGGAGGCGGGGTTCCCGGTGAATGCCAGGATGACGCTGTCCCGTTCGAACCTCGAGAGCATCGAGCGCACCGCCTCGTTCATCCTCGGGGACCTGGGGCTGGACTGGTTCAGCACAAACGAATCCTTCAGGATGGGTGCGGGATGCGACGGAAGCTGGGGAGGCCTCTCCAACGCCGAGCGCCTCGGAGCCATGCGGGTCTTCGAGAGGCTTTCGTCGGTATGGCCCGGCAGGATAAGGTCGCAGGCCGGCCCGCAGGCCAAGATGCTGGCCTACTCGCAGATGGAGCGAGCCAGGGCCACCGGGGCGAAGCCCCGGTCGTGGGTGATGGGTTCGCTCACAGGGTGCGGCTGCGTCTTCGACAGGACCGGCATAATGCACGACGGAACCATCGTGCCGTGCCACGTCCTGCACAGGCTGGCGCTCGGGAACGCCCTGACCGACTCCCTCGCCGACATCTGGAGGGACCATCCCGTGCTCACCGCCCTTCGTGAGAGGCGCAGGAAGCCCATGAGCTCCCTGCCGGGCTGCTCCGCCTGCGAATGGGCGCCATACTGCAACGGGAGCTGCCCCGGCATAGCCCTGGAGGAGACCGGCAGCTACGACATGCCGAACCCCGAGGACTGCTACGCCAGGTTCGTCTCCGAAACGGGGGTCAGGATTGCCTTCTGAAGCCCCCCCGCTCAGGACCTTCTATCTCTACGTGTCGGGCGGGTGCAACCTCAACTGCCGGCATTGCTGGATCTCCCCGGAGTTCGATCCCGGAGCCTCCCGATCGAGCTTCCTGGATCTGTCCGTCCTCGAGAAGGCCATCGGGGAAGCACTTCCCCTGGGTCTCCGGTCGGTCAAGCTGACCGGAGGCGAACCCATGCTTCATCCCGGCTTCGCGGAGATGGTGCGGCTCGTTGCAGACCGCGGCCTCACGATGCACATGGAGACCAACGGGACCCTGGTCGATCCCTCCTCCGCCAGGATGATGAGGGAGACCGGCCTCTTCAGGACGATCTCCGTCAGCCTCGACGGCGCCTCTCCGGCGACGCACGACGCGATGCGCAGGGTTCAGGGATCCTTCGGCATGGCCCTGGAGGGCATCCGCATCCTCGTGTCGGAGGGATTCCGCCCGCAGGTCATCTGCACTCTGCACGAAGGGAACACCGCCGAGGCCCTTCCCCTTGTGTCCCTCGCGAGGAGCATGGGCTGCGGCTCGGTGAAGTTCAACAACGTGCAGGTCGTCGGCCGGGGGAGCGACATGCCCGGGCGCCTGTCGATCCGGGCGCTCATCGACCTCCATTCCGCGATACGCGCCGGTGCTGCCTGCGGCCCTG
This sequence comes from Candidatus Fermentibacter sp., assembly GCA_030373045.1. NCBI lineage: Bacteria > Pseudomonadati > Candidatus Fermentibacterota > Candidatus Fermentibacteria > Candidatus Fermentibacterales > Candidatus Fermentibacteraceae > Candidatus Fermentibacter > Candidatus Fermentibacter sp. The sequence goes on along the minus strand of JAUCPW010000023.1, from coordinate 19,165 downwards.
ATTCCCGCTTCCGCGTCGTCTTCGACATCCCCCCGGCCTTCAGGCCCGTCGGCGAACTGCTCGAGGGAGGCGCAGTGGCATGCCGCATACTGAACATCCTGGGCATCCTCTCGGGGGGCGAGCTCGCCATGTGCGGGATCGGGACGGCCTATCCCGAACTCGTCTACGGCAGGCTTCCCGGATCGGACGTGCGCGAGGTGTGGGAGACGTCCCCCGGGCTCCGGGAACTCCGTTCCGTCCTGCCGGGTTCCCTTTCTGCGCCGTGTTCCGGATGCATCCACAGGAACGCCTGCATGGGCGTCTGCGCTGCAGGGAACTATCATAGGACGGGAAGGCTCGATTCCTCCTACTGGTTCTGCGAGGAGGCCTCGGAGGCGGGGCTGTTCCCCGCATCGCGGCTCGCAGGGACACCCCGGAGGTGACGTGACGGCTGGAGGGTGCGGAGCGAGGAACTACGAGGCACCGCTGGCTCTAGACCTGTCGGGGGTGGTAGCCGAGGGGAGCCAGGTCGTGGGGATCTGCTCGACCGGCAACGCGCTGGTCGGTCAGGTGACCTGCGTGAGCGGCAGCTCCCCCGAGGTGGCGCACGTGAGGCCCTGCGCCCCGGTCGGCCTGTCGCCCGAGCTCGCGGGATGCGAGACCGGGACGGGGGCCTACAACGACTGCATCTCCGGTTCGAAGTTCTGAATCAGGAGCGGGTCACTTTTCAGGGACGCCCCGCATCCCTATGATCGGGGATGCAGTGGAGGTCAGAATGGTTGCTTTCAGACCATCATACGAACCACCGATAGCCATGGATCTCTCGGGCCGCACGGCCGAGGGCCAGAACCGCGGGACATGCATGAACGGCACGGGCCTCATCAGCTCGGTCACGTGCGTAACGGGAATCGCGCCCGAGTCCGGTGATCCCGACTCCTGCAGACCCACGGGCCTCGACCCGGAGTACGGCGGTTGCGACTACGGCCACAGGGCCGCCAACAACTGCATTTCCGGAACGTCCTTCTAGCCCTTCCGGACGCCCCTCCGCCATGACGGGTCCGGAGGTGTCGCTCCACCGCATCGGGCCGTTCGGCTTCCTCACGTCGTCCGACATCCCGCTTCCCGCTCTGGCCGACCCCCGGATCGGGCGATGCCTCGTCCCGCCTTCCTGCCTCGATGCGCGACCCGATGTACGGTACCGCATTTCCGAGATCCCCGACGGTGAAGCGGAGGATTCCGGAGCCGGACTCAGGCTCGTCCGGGCCCTCGCGCGCTGCCACAGCCCCGCGAGGATAAGCGGCGGCTCCCAGCTCCTGCCGCTCCTTCTGCCTCCCGGCTGCGCCGTCCCTCCCGACCGCGGCGACTGGATGCGCATCGCGAGGTCCGGGAGGGTCCTCGCGGAGATAGAGAGTGCCGTGGACGGGGCCTCGGACCCCTCCTCGGTTTCGGTCCTCGCCCATTCCCTGACCGTCGAGATCAGGGACTTCGAGAGGCTCTCGGCGAGCGTCTTCGTGTCGGGGGGGCTGGGGGACGCCCTTTCGACTCCGGCCGCCTTCTATTCCCTAAGGAAGCTCTTCTCGCTGTTCCTGCCCTCCCTGGGGGCGTTCATGGTCCACTCCGCAGGCATCTCCCTGGGATGCGGAACCCTGCTTCTCGCCGCCCCCGACTCGGGGGGCAAGTCCACGGCCTCCGGCCTGGCTCCGCGCGGCTCGGTCCTGGGCGACGACAGGATGCTCGTCGTCGGTTCCGGCGACGGGTTCACCGTTTATCCCACCCCTTGGAACGAGTTGTCCGAACACGCCGGATGCGGGCGCGCGGCAGGGGTGTTCGTCCTCGAGAAATCCGACTCCTTCGGGATAGGGCGGATCGATCCCAGGGAGGCCTTCGCGTTCCTCTGGCAGGACAACAGGACCTATTTCGAGGACCTGCCGTCCCCGGTGAGGGATGCTGCCTTCGATTCGATGCTCCGTCTCTGCAGGTCGTTGCCCTGCGGGAGGATCGGGTTCACGAGGGAGGCGCTGGACTGGGACGTGGTGGAGTCGTTCGTGCTGGGAGCACGATGAGGACGCTCTTCTACACCGGAAGCAGCATGTACCCGCTGCTCAGGCGGGGCGACGTCCTCCTGTGCCTGGAAACGGACATCGGGAGGGTCGGCAGGGGGGATCTGGTAGTCTTCACCCCCCGGGGAGGGGAAGGGCTGGTCGTGCACAGGGTGGTCCGCATGCTCGAGGACGGCAGGCTGGTGACCAGGGGCGACCGCTGTCCCACCGAGGACCCCGTCCCCGTCGACGCAGCATCCTTCGCATGCCTCGCGAGGGGCAGGGTGCGCGGGTACGGTAGGCGGGTGCCGCTTCCCGGCGGAACAGCCGGATTCGCACAGGCCGCCCTGTACCGGGCATGGGCGTCCCTGCGGAGAACCTGCGCCCGGCGGCTGCCTGCCGCGCCTGCGGTCCTGAGATCGCTGGCGGCGGCCCTCTGGCGGCCCGGGATAGGAGAGGTCAGGCTGGAGGGCCCGCACGGGCCCGAGACCAGGTACGTGCACCGCGGGCGCACCGTCGCCCGATGGATCCCCGGCCTGGGCGTGTTCCACTGCCGCAGGCTCTATTCGCTCGTGATCGACCCCCCAGGGGGGGATGGCCGCGGATGATAACCCGGATGATCTCCGAAGCGCTCTCCGGCTTCCGCAGGGAACGGCCTCCAGACCCTCTGGGACCCGCCGGGCGGAAGTCCGGGATCAGGGACGCGGTGCGCCTCGTCCTGCCCTATGCCAGGGTCCGCGCCAGGGACGGCGTGACCGCGCTGACCGCGACCATCGCCTCGATCGGACTCGGATACGCGGTGCCGTTCGTGACCAGGAGCGTGGTGGACGACTCGATCTCGGCCGGGGACGCCTCGCTGCTGCCGGCCAGGCTGGCGCTCCTGGCCGGGCTCGGCCTGCTCCTCCTGATCGCAGGCGCACTCGAGCAGTACGCCACGGCCCGCTTCTCGGGGGCCGCCACCGCGGACATGCAGGGCGACCTCCTCGGCAGGGCCATGTCCCTGCCCGTAAGGCTCTTCGGCGAGGAGAGGACCGGATACCTCATGTCCCGCGTCACGACCGACATACAGGGCGTCTCCTGGTTCCTCTCGGGCGCATCGGTCCATCTCGCCGCATCCGTCGTCAGGCTGGCGGCAGGCGTGGCCCTCATGCTGTCCATGGAGTGGCGCCTGGGCCTCCTGTGCCTCCCGTTCCTCGCCGCCATGCTGCTGGCGGCCGGCGCCATGTCGCGCCGTCTGCGCAACCTCGGCCTCCATTCGATGGAGGAGGGGGCCAGGGTCTCCAGGGACCTCCAGGAGGTCCTCGCGGCGGGCACCGTCGTCAGAGCCTTCGCCGCGGAGGAACGCATGTCCGGCAGGGTCAGGGAGGGCCTCGGGAGGATGCTGGGCCTGATGATGGAGAGAACGGCTTCGGGGACCGCCGCAGGGCTGCTCCTGGATCTCGTGCCCGGAGCGGTCCGGCTCTGCGCCGCCGGCGCGGGGGCCTACCTCGTGATAGGCGGGTCGATGACCCTCGGCTCGCTGCTCGCCTTCCTGTCCTTCCTGGGGTCGACCCTCGGTCCTGCCCGCCGGCTCTCTTCGTTCACGACCCAGATACCCCAGTCCCTCGCCGCGGTCGACAGGGTGACGGCCCTGACCGCCCCCCCGGGGGAGGAGGGCGGATCCAGGATGGTGGACCGGCTGTCGGGGGAGGTGGAGTTCAGGGACGTCTCCTTCGGCTATTCCCCTGACGAGCCCGTGCTCTCGGGAATCTCCTTCAGGATCCCGCCCGGCGGGACGATGGCGGTCACAGGGGCCAGCGGCGAGGGCAAGACGACCCTGCTGATGCTCCTGCTCGGTTTCTACAGGCCGGATTCGGGCTCGATACTCCTCGACGGCATCCCGCTCGACGAGTACGACCGGCGCTCCGTGAGGGCCAGGATGGGCTTCGTGCCCCAGGAGGCCTCGGTCCTCTCGGGCACGATACTGGAGAACCTCAGGCTCGGCGCTCCCTCTGCGACCCCGGAGCAGGCGCTCTCGGCCTGCGGCGATGCGGGGGCCGACTTCGCATCCACGCCTTCCGACCTGGACAGGATGCTCGGCGAAGGCGGCTTCGGCCTCTCACTCGGCCAGAGGCAGAGGCTCGCCATCGCGCGGGCCCTTGTCGGCAACCCGGACATCCTCCTGTTCGACGAGCCCACATCGGCACTGGACGCCTCTTCCGAGAAGGCCCTTCTCTCCACGCTGCCCCGGGCGATCGGGGCCAGGACGGCGATCATCGTGACCCACAGCCCGGCCGTCCTGGAACTCTCCGGCTCCAGGCTGGTAATTGAAGGCAGCCGCGGGGAGTTCATGCACACGGGCCGCGCCTGCGGGCGGCGATGAACCGGCCTGCCGCGGCGCGAAGCGACTATGGCGCAGGGACCGGGGGGCCGTTATGTTCGTTCCGGACAGCCTGAGGAGGTCTTCCTGATGAGAGCGCTTCTCCTGACACTCGCCGCATTCCAGGCATGCTCGGCCCTGGGGCTCGATCCGGGCCGGTTCGACCTCTTCGGAAACGACTCGCCGCTTCTCAGGCCGGATTTCTCGAGCTCGATGAGCTTCTCCTTCACGAGCGGGGGAGGGTATTCCTACGGAACCGGCACCTATGTCGGCTCCATGGGCTTCCTTCTGCACCCGAACGTCACCGCCGAAGTCGATCTCGGCTATTCCAGACTGCTCGACTTCCACGGCCCCGATACCGGGTACTATCTCGGAGGGGTCGGGCTCGACTGGAAACCCAGCGAGAACTTCCTCCTCCAGGTCCACATGAGCGGCGCCTTCGAGGGCGACGCTCTGGAAGGCAACTGAACCCCTTCCCGGCAACGGTCCTGGCAGCCGCGCTCCTGGGCTCGTCCGGCGATTCGCTCATGCACCTCGGACGCGTGGCGGAAGCGATCCCTGCGCTCCGGGCCGAAACCGCCGAGCACCCCCGGGACCCCTGGATCCGATGGCGCCTCGCCAGGGCGTACAACCTGATGGAGATGCCCGACAGCGCCTGCGTTCATGCCCTCGCGGCATGGAGGATGGAGCCGGACGAGGAGCTGTTCCTCGCGGAGTACTTCAAGGCCCTGAGGCGTTCCGGGAGGCAGCAGGAGGTGCTCGAGCTGGCCGGACTGCTCAGGAACGGCGGTTCCGCGCGCTACCATGCCGCAGCCTGCGGCCACGAAGAGTCGCTCCGGTACCTGCGCGACAGCTCCCTGTCTCCTGACGACTCCACCGCGGCCGACGCCTGCTGCTGGCTCTCCGTCCTGGAGAGTGCAGAAGGAGCGGGGGACAGGTCGCTCGAGCTCCTCAGGCGATGCGTGGAACTCGCTCCGGATGAGGGCTTCTACAGGTCCATGCTGGTGGAGGAGCTCTGCGGGGCGGGGCTTCTGGAAGAGGCCTCGGCCAACCTCCTGGAGATCAGGCGCGCGAGATGGTTCGAGCCGGGATACTGGGATGCCTGCGCCTCGGTAGCCTTCCTGGAGGGCGATCAGGAGAGGCGCCTCTGGGCGCTCAGGAGGTCCGTGGAGGCGCTCACGACGCCGGATGCGCTCAGGTCGCTGGGATGGGGGCTCGTGTCCGCCGCCCGGTCCGACATGAGGAACGGGCGGCTCGAGCTTGCCTCCCAGCGGCTCTCGGAGGCGGTGCGGCTCGGGGGGTCCTCGGAGGAGTTCGTCAGGGTGTCGGATTCGCTCCTCACTATGACGAGGCAGTACGAATACGAGTAGGAGGCTCTGGGCGGTCCTTGCAGCGCTGCTCGCCCTCCTGGGCCTGGTGCTCCCCCGGCCGCCCTGGCCCGGAGCGGGGTCGGAAGGGAAGGCGCGGGAGCCGGGGCACACCTGCATCCTCGTCCTCGCCCTGCTCGCGGGCATTATTATACCCTCCACGGGCTGCCCGCTCGCGAGGGAGGACAGGGTGCTGCACGCGGTCATCTCCGCCGACGCGGGCTGCACGGCCTCCGGGGTTGCCGGGCACTGCGGCGCCGGAGGAGGCTCCCCGGAGGCCGCGGGTGCCGCGTTCGCCCTGGGGCTCGGCGTGGCCAAGGAGATATGGGACGCCCGCGATGGCGGATGCGTCGACCCATGGGACCTGCTCGCCGACCTGGCCGGCGCGGCCGCTGGATACGCGCTGGCCTGGCATTTCATAGCGGAGGACTGACTTGATCACCGGCTTCCTGAAGACCCTCTTCGGCGACAGACAGAGAAAGCACGTCCGGAGGATGCGTCCTCTGGTCGACGAGATGAACGCGCTCTCCGACCGGATCGCCGCCATGACGGACGCGGAGCTCGCGGGCTCCACCGCCGTCTTCAGACGCAGGCTCGCGGAGGGGGAGACCCTCGACGACATACTCTGCGAGGCCTTCGCGACAGTCAGGGAGGCCTGCCGCAGACTCTGCGGGCGCTCCTGGAAGGTGACGGGGCGCGACACCCAGTGGAACATGGTGCCCTACGACGTGCAGCTCATGGGCGGCATCGTCCTCCACGAGGGCAGGATAGCCGAGATGGCCACCGGCGAGGGCAAGACCCTCGTCGCCGTGATGCCCATGTACCTGAACGCCCTCCCGCTCGACGAGCGATGGACGGCCCTGGCCGAGCGTGAATGGGGCTCCGACCCCGCACGCTGGACCTTCGAGCCGATCGAAGGGATGCCCGTCGGCAGGGGCGCCCACCTCGTGACGGTGAACGACTATCTGGCCCTCAGGGACTCCCAGTGGATGGGGCCCGTGTACGAATTCCTGGGCCTGACCGTAGGCTGCATCCAGCAGGGGATGACCCCTCCGGAGCGCAGGGCGGCCTATTCCTGCGACATCACCTACGGCACGAACAACGAGTTCGGTTTCGACTACCTCCGCGACAACATGGCCGTGAGGCTGGAGGACCGCGTCCACAGGGGCTTCCGCTACTGCATAGTGGACGAGGTCGACAGCGTCCTCGTGGACGAGGCCCGCACCCCCCTGATCATCAGCGGTCCCGTGGCCAGGACGGCCACGCAGTACAAGGACTACAGGGGCGCGGTCGGAAGGCTGGTCTCGAAGCAGAGCGAACTGATCGGCGGCATTGTCGCCGAGGCCGACCGCCTCTGGGATGCGGGCGAGGTACACGAGGCGGCCGAGCTCTACCTCAAGGCCCGGAGGGGGGCGCCGAAGCACCGGAGGCTCCAGAAGTCCCTGCAGGATCCCGACAGGCTGAGGGAGCTCCAGAGGACCGAGGCGGAGAAGCTGCGTGACAAGGCCTTCGGGAAGCTCGACGAGGAACTCTACTTCGCGATAGACGAGAGGGAGCGCTCGGTGAACCTCTCCGAGATGGGCAGGAAGCTCCTTTCTCCCGAGGATCCCGACTTCTTCCTCCTGAGGGACGTATCCGAGATCATCGGCGAGATAGACGCCCTGACCATCCCCGACGACGAAAAGCTGAAGCGCAGACAGGAGGCGCTCGAGGGGCAGACCAGGAAGGCCGAGGCCCTCCACGCCATCGACCAGCTCCTGAGGGCCTTCCAGATGTACGAGAAGGACGTCGAGTACGTCGTCGACCAGGGGCGGGTCGTGATAGTCGACCAGTTCACCGGAAGGCTCATGCCCGGGAGGCGTTTCAGCGACGGCCTGCACGAGGCGCTGGAGGCCAAGGAGAACGTCGAGGTGAGGTCCGAGACCCAGACCCTCGCCACCATCACCATCCAGAACTACTTCAGGATGTACGACAAGCTGTCGGGCATGACGGGAACCGCAGAGACGGAGGCCTCCGAGTTCGAGTCGATCTACGACCTCGACGTGGTGGTCATCCCGACCAACGTGCCCGTCGTGCGCCGCGACCACAACGACAGGGTCTACAAGACCAAGCGCGAGAAGTACGCCGCGGTGATCGACGAGGTGGCCGCCCTGCATTCGGCCAGGCAGCCGGTCCTGGTCGGCACGGTCTCGGTCGACGTCTCCGAGACGCTCCACAGGCTGCTCACGGCCAGGGGCATCCCCCACAACGTCCTGAACGCCAAGCAGCATCAGTCCGAGGCCGAGATCATAGCGCTGGCCGGCCAGCCCGGCGCGGTGACGATCGCGACCAACATGGCCGGGCGCGGAACCGACATCAAGATCGACGATTCGGTGAGGATGGTCACCGGCCCTGACGGCACGCGCATCCCGGGCGGTCTCTTCGTCATCGGCACCGAGAGGCACGAGGCCCGGCGGATCGACAGGCAGCTCAGGGGCCGCAGCGGCAGGCAGGGCGATCCCGGCGCGAGCAGGTTCTACCTCTCTCTCGAAGACGACCTTTTCAGGCTCTTCGCATCAGAGCGCATGATCGACTTCCTCAAGAAGAACGGCGACAAGGAGGGGGAGGTCATAGAGCACCCGATGCTGACGAAGGCCATCGAGAAGGCCCAGAAGCGGGTGGAGGAATACAACTTCGGCATCAGGAAGCACCTGCTCGAATACGACGACGTGGCCAACAAGCAGCGAGAGGTGGTATACGCCAGGAGGCTCCAGGCCCTCACCGGCGAGGGGCTGACCGAGGAGGTCCGGGAGATGGTCTCGGCCACTGCCGGCTTCGTGCTCGAGGAGCACATCCCGGACGGAACCGAGCCCGAGGAGTGGAACCTCGACAGGGCCAGGCTCTCGCTCATGGAGCTCTCCGGGGTATCCATCGGGCTGGAAGGGCTGCCTTCGCGCACGGACGATCCCGCGGAGGCCAGGAGGATCGCCGTCTCCCGGATCATGGACTTCCTCCGCATGAAGGAGGAGCGCCTGGGCGCCCCGCTGATGAGGGAGCTCGAGAAGTGGTCCGTCCTGCGGTCGATAGACGTCAGGTGGAGGGAGCACCTCTACGAGATCGACCATCTCAAGGAGGGCATAGGTCTCAGGGCGTACGGGCAGAGGGATCCGCTGGTGGAGTTCAAGAAGGAGGCATTCGGCCTCTTCGAGAACCTGCTCGACGAGATCGACAAGCTGGCTGTGAAGCAGGTGCTGTCGCTCTGGCCGCAGCAGGCCGTCCCCCTGAGGAGGGAGGGCCTGCCCGCGGGAAGGGCGTATCAGCCGGGCCTTGCCAGGCCTTCCGCCTCGCCCGATGCGCCGGGGGCCGGCACCAGGGGCGGGGCCGAGCCGCAGGGCGCGCCCGGACCCGTCCAGACTGTCCGCAGGGAGGTCCCCAAGGTGGGCCGGAACGACCCCTGCCCGTGCGGCAGCGGGAAGAAGTACAAGCACTGCTGTGGAACCGGGGTGTGAAGCCACGAGAGGAGGAGTTGTCATGTCAGAGCGCGGTGGAGAGGTCTGGGCCTTCCTCGCGGGTGCATTCATAGGAGGCGTCGCTGCGCTCCTGTTCGCTCCCGCCAAGGGATCGGAGACCAGGGCGAAGATCAGGCAGGCCGCCGAGGATGCCTACTCCAAGGGCGAGCAGCTCGTGGAGACCGGCAGGGTCGAGGCCGACAAGCTGATATCCAAGGGCCGCGAGAAGCTGGAGAGCTTCGCCCAGAAGTGCGAGGAGAAGGCGGTCCAGTAGTGCCCGGGCGCCGCCTCCCGGCCTCCGGCTGGGAAGGCGGGACCGTCGCGATATGGGGCGACGGCGCGGTCGGCATCGGCCTCGCCGCCGCCCTTTCTGCGGACCTGGACGTCGTCCTGGTCGGGCCCGACGGCAGCCCCGACGCGGAGATGCAGGTCGAAGCCTCGGGCGAGGCGGAGCGCCGGAGGATCGTGAGGCACTTCCCGGCCGGCCGGGCGCCGCGCTGTTCCGCCGTCGTGATGGCGGTGAAGGCCACCGATCTCGCCGATGCCTCGGCCGTGTCGCGGCGCGCCGGCAACGGGGCGCATGCGTGCCTGTGCAACGGGATGGGGCTGGAGGAGGCCTGGGGCCCCGGCTGGGACTCCGTCGAGAAGGCGGTGGTCCTGGGCGGCTTCGAACGCACCGGGCCAGGATCCGTGATCATCCACCCCGGCGGGCTCATCGTCCTGGAGGGCGGGCTCGTGCAGTCCCTGCTCGCAGGTTCCGGGATAGCTCCCGCTCCCCGGCCGCGCAGGGCGCTCGAGATCGCGCGGTGGGCCAAATGGCTCGTGAACAGTTCGCTCAACCCGGTTGCCGCGCTGTCCTCGCTCCGGAACGACGAGCTCCACCCTGCGGGGCTCTCCCCCCTCGTCTACGGGATATTGGAGGAGATCACTCCAGCCGTGCCCGCCGCCTCGAGGGAGGAAGCGCTGGAGGAGGCCCGCGGGATGCTCGGGTTCCTCCTCGAGTCATCCCACAACCGGGCGAGCATGCTCCAGGACCTGGAGGCGGGCAGGAGGACCGAGATCGAATTCATGACTGGCCTCGCGGAGAGGATCCTCCCCGGAGCCTGCCCCGCGGCATCGGCCGTCGCATCGCTGGTCAGGGCGAGGCAGGTGCGGGCCCGCTAGAGCCGGACCATCCTCCTGGACAGCGATCCGGCGCCGGACGAAAGCCTCAGGATGTAGACCCCGGAGGGCAGGTCGCCCCCGAAGAACGCCGCTCCCCCGGGATCGCCCGACTCGACGACGGTGTCCACCAGCCTGCCGTCCGCCGCGTAGACCCTGAGGAATGCCGGAGATCCGCCCCCGGGGGTCGAATAGGATGCGCTGAACGAGCCGGAGGAGGGGTTGGGGCTCACTTCGAGACACATCCCGCCGGTCTCCCCGCCGGAGATCCCGGTGTAGAGAGATGAATCGAACCAGATATCCTCGTGTCCCTGCCCCAGGTAGAAGAGCACCTGGTCCGAGGGCAGATAGCCCTGGCAGACGACCGGGGGGCATTCCTGGCACGGCGGTACTCCTCCGCGGACGGCACCCTCCTGGCCCGGCAGCGAATGGAGGTCGGGGGCCGACAGGACCCTTATCAGTCCGGTGCCGGAGTCGACGTAGGCCATGAGCACGCTGGAGGAGCCTGCAGCCACCCCGACATAGGGGTATGCCCCGGTGCCGGCCTGAACGGGCGATCCCCACGTGGTTCCGTGGTCATCGGAGATGGACATCACCACCTGGCCCGCTGCGTCGTGCCAGGCCACCGCGACGGCCTGCCCTCCGGTCCATTCGGCGGCCGGGCGGGGACTGGACTCCGGCGCTCCGTCGCCGAGCACGACGTCGGTGAGGCCCGTGCCGGACAGGGTGGCGCAGTGGATGTCGCCGATCACGGTTTCCTGGTAGGCGACATGGAACCGGCCCCCGGGGCCGGCCTCCGCGACAGGCCTCGAAGCGTTCGTCAGGAGCAGGGACGGGACGCTCCAGGTCAGGCCGTCCGTGCTCGATGCCGTGTAGACGTTCCCCGAGTCGTCGTCGGCGAACAGCCTGTGCTGGCCCGTCACCGGATTCCAGGCGGCGGTGACCGACCTCAGGGAGTCCATCCCCGCCTGGTTCCAGGGAATCTCGGTTATGCCGAGCACCCTGAGGTGGGGCAGGCCGAGCTTGAGGCCGATGATGTAGTCGCTGGTCCCGTCTCCGCTGGAGACGAGGAAGATGTGCAGGTAGTCCTCGGCGGAGGCGGTCGAGACATACATCTCGGGGTCCTCGAGGATCCATGAGCTGGAGAGCATCCTGCGCATGGCCCAGGAAGAGCCCCCGTCGACCGAGGAGAAGAGCTTCAGGGAGTCGGTGTAGGAATCCGCGATCGCGCAGACCAGAAGGTCGCCGTCGGGGGTGGTGAGCGCCTCGACATAGTCGTGGCCGGCACCCAGCCAGGTCGAAGGTCCCGACATGTCCCAGACCAGGACGTCCCAGCTCCAGGCGGGTTCGGGGGATGGAACCTGCTCGAGGAGGAGCAGGGCGTATACAGGTGTCACTGCGCTACCTCCGCGTTGAAGCGAAAGCGAACAAAGCGAACCTGTACTCTCCTATAAGACCCGCGGGGTTCCGGGTCAAGCCGGGGATGCTAGAAGGAGTCCTCCTCGTCGCCCATGTCGGTCTCCTTGTCCAAGAGCTCCCATGCGGGGGTGCCGGTGATCTCCTTCAGCTCGTCGACGACGTCGAGCTGGGAGGGATCGAGCTGGAGCGACTGGGAGAAGAGCTCCACGGCCTCCTCGTCCTGCCCGCGGATCACGAAGATCCTGGCCATGGCATTGAAGGCGGAGGTCATCTCGGGATCGAACTCAATGGCCTTCTCGAGGGCGTGGAGGGCGTTTTCGACCATCAGCTCCTCGTCCTTCTCCTCCCCCCAGAGCTCTACGGGAGGAAGGTTCTCGAGGATGGCCATTCCCCAGCAGAGCCCGGTGCGGAGCCAGGCCTCGGCGTGTCCGGGATCGAGCCGCGTCACCTGCTCGAGCATCCCGATCGCCTTCCGGGGCGCGTGGTCCTCCATGTACCGCCTTGCGAGCAGTAGGCGGGATTCTATGTCTCCCGGGTCGCTGGCGACCGCCTGCTGTAGCTCCTTGAGCGAAACCTGGTCCATGGCCGAAAGAGACCTCCGTGTCTTGGCGTTGGCCCGTCAATATGAGCGCAGGCATTATCCGTCAAGACCTCGGGGTTGCTCCCGGAGCCCGCCGTGGATACTATCGGGGCATGGCCATGGGCATGCTAGCGGATGAGGTGGTCAGCCTGCCGGGGGTCGGGCCTTCGAGGGCCGCCGTGCTCGGCAGGCTGGGTGTGCGCACCGTGGGAGACCTGCTCCTGCACCTGCCCAGGACCTTTCTCGACAGGCGCTCCGTCAGGGCGATCGGATCCCTCGAGCCCGGAATCCCGGCCACGGTCTCGGGCGATGTGGTGCATGTCGCAGAGAGGAGGGCCCGGGGGGGCAGGATCCTTCTTCACGCCCTCCTCAGCGACGGTACTGGGCAGATCGACCTCGTCTTCTTCAACGCCGGGTTCCTGAGAGCCAGGCTCTCGAGGGGCGCCAGGCTGATCGCCACCGGCAGGGTCGACTTCTTCAGGGGCCTCTCCATGACGCATCCCGATCTGCTCTTCCCGGACGGCCCCACGGGTTCCGCCCTCGAGTCGGGAGGGATGCTGCCGGTCTACCCTCTCACGGCGGGACTCTCGCAGGGCGTCATGCGCGGGCTGGTCAGGCGGGCCCTGGATGCCGCAGGCGGCGACCTCCCCATGGTGCTCCCCGGCGATCAGGCCGCTTCGGCCGGGTTCGGGTCGCGGTCGGATGCCTTCACCGCCGCCCACGGGCCCGGGAGTCCGGAAGAGGCCGAGAAGGCGCGGAGGTTCCTCGCCCTGGAGGAGCTCTATCTGCATCAGTGCTTCCTGCGGCGGGTCCGGGCCGGAGCCTCGGCCATCCCCGGCATTGCGCTGGAGTCCGGACCCGCGGTCCTCGCCGGGTTCGTATCCAGGCTGCCGTTCATCCCCACGGGCGCCCAGTCCTCCGCCCTCTCCGCACTGTCGTCGGATCTGGGCCGGGCATCGGCCATGCGGCGGCTCCTCCAGGGCGACGTGGGCTCCGGCAAGACCGCGGTCGCCGCCTTCGCGTGCCGTGCCGCGGCCGGGAGCGGGATGCAGGCCGCCCTGCTCGCTCCCACGGAAGTCCTGGCTACACAGCACGAGAGGACCCTGTCGAGGCTCCTGGGTCCGATGGGAGTGGACGTGCGGCTCATCACGGCGGGCACCTCCAGGCAGGAGAGGGCCGACATCCTGCTCGACGCCTCCTCGGGGGCGCCGATGCTCCTGATCGGAACCCACGCCATCCTCGAAAAGCCCGTTTCGCTGCCGCGCCTCGCCGTGCTTGTGGTGGACGAGCAGCACAAGTTCGGGGTGGAACAGAGGGAGGCGATGCTGGGGAGCCTCGTCCCCAGGCCTCACCTGCTCATCATGTCGGCGACCCCCATACCCAGGACTCTCGCCATGGCCTTCTACGGCGACCTCGACGTTTCCGTCATCGACGAGATGCCACCCGGGAGGGGCGTTGTGCACACGCGCGTCCTCGGGGAGGAGGGGCGCAGGGAGGCGATGGACAAGCTCCTGGAGAGGCTGGCCGCGGGGGAGAGGGCGTACATCGTGTATCCCCTGCGGGAGGCCACGGAGGGGCAGGACCTCCTCGATGCCACCACCGCATACGAACGTCTTAAGGCCGGGCCGGCAGGCGCATGGGGAGTGGGGCTCCTCCACGGGACCATGCCGGCCTCCGAGAAGAATGACCGCGCAGGGGACTTCGCAGCGGGCAGGACGGCCGTGCTCGTGAGCACGACAGTTGTCGAGGTCGGTCTGGACGTGCCGGAGGCCACCGTGATGATAGTCTCGGGTGCGGGCAGGTTCGGCCTGAGCCAGCTCCACCAGCTCAGGGGGAGGATCGGGCGCGGCGGCAGGGACTCGTGGTGCTTCCTCATCGCAGGCCGGGACACGGGGGAGAAGGCGATGGAGAGGCTGAGGGCCATGGAGGCGTCGAACGACGGGTTCGAGCTGGCGAGGAGGGATCTCGAACTGCGCGGCCCGGGAGACCTGTTCGGCACCAGGCAGTCCGGTCTGCCCGAGTTCCGGGTGGCAGACCTGATGACCGACTCCGACCTCCTGGAGCGGGCCTCCGCTCTCGCATCGGCGCATCCGCCCGGCGAGGGCGCCCTGTCGGAGATGAACTGGCGGTTCGGTGCGGAGCAGGGGCACCATGCGTGAAGTTCCCGTCCGGAACGTCATCCGTGCCTTTCCCGGCCCGGGCCTCATCAACGGTTGTCAGCGGCAGACCGCGTTTTATATTGCTTCGGGGGGATGGGCCCTTGTTCCGGCCGTGATCGGGCTGGTTCGACCATTTCCTGGGAACCCTGACAGGGGGGATTGATGAGCGCATCCGATGATCGAGTGAACGATCTCCTGCGCACCGCCAGGAGGCAGGTGGAGTCGGGTGACCGCGACCAGGCGCTTCAGACGCTTCGCAAGGCCCTGGACCTGGATCCCTCCAACGCCGACGTGCGGGAGGAGATCCAGAGCATCGAGCGCGAAATCGCCGCCATGAAGGTGTTCAAGAGGTCCAGGACGATGAGGGCCCATGCGACCGAGGAGGCGAAGGGTCCCGCGTCGGAGGGCTTCGTGGAGGAGTGCATCCGTCGTTCCCAGGAAGCCATGGATGCCGGCGACGAGATCCGCGCGCTCCAGGAACTCGAGCGGGCCCGCCGCCAGGAGGCGGAGAACGAGGAGATCAACCGCCGGATCAAGTCGATAAAGCGGAGCATAAAAGCCAACAATCTCGCGGACCTGGGCTTCACGAGGCTCAGATCGGGCGATCCCGCCGGCGCCCTCGAGCAGGCCTGGAACATCTTCAACTTCTGGGCCCTGGCCCCCGCCCTCGGGAAGCTCGTCTCGGAGCTCGAGAGGGTGCAGGCACCCGCCCCGGCCGTTCGTCCCGCCGGGGAACCGGAAGAGCTGGAGATCGATACCGAGGATCTCATAGAGGTCCCGGCGGCTACGGCAGCCCCGGCCGCCGCCAGGGACGCCTCATCGGCTGTTGCGTCGATACGCCGCAGGATATCCGCGAACGAGTTCTCCGAAGCCCTGGAGGAAGCCGCGGCCGCGCGGGAGAAGTACCCCAGGGACGCCACGGTCAGAGAGCTCTTCGACAAGCTCCAGAAGGTGGCCATCCCCGTCGGAGAGCCGGCTCCAGGACCCGTCCGCGCGCCCGTCGAGGAGGCGGCCCCCGCGGCCGTCCGCCGCGAGGAACCCGTGCGTGCCGCGGCTGCGGCCGCCGAACCCCGCCGCAGGAACCCCATCCTCTTCATCGTGATCGGGGTCGTGGCCCTCGCGGTCACGGGCCTGCTGCTGCTGGCCATTCTGAAGCCGCGCCCGCCCGACGTCCCCGACGTCCCCCAGGTGCAGCCCTACTCGATCTCCCTCGCGGTACAGGGTCCCGAGGACCTCTCGGTGACCCTGGACGGGGAGGCCCTCTTCAGAGACTCCACCGGAGCATACATCCTGACCGGCGTCGACTTCGGAACGAGGCAGCTCGAGATCAGGGCACAGGGTTACGAAGTCTATTCCCGCACCCTGGATCTCCAGCAGGGCTTCACTCTCGACGAGGCGGTCGTCCTCGACTCCATGGGAACGAGCACGGTCCCTGTGAGTTTCAGCATACTGATGCCGGAGGGCGAGCCGCAGCCCGCTCCCGGCACGGTCACATTCCTCGTCGACGGCGAGGAGACCGACTCGCTCACCGTCAGCCTGCCCACGGGCCTGCACGTCTTCCAGGCGGTTCTCGACGGGTACAACTCCCTGCCCGAGACCGTGCTGGTCGACACTCCCGCGGGATTCGACCAGGCCCTGGCCCTCCTCTCGTCGCAGACATCCCAGATCTCCCTGACCCTGGCCGGCGACATCGAGGGTAACGCCGTCTTCATGGTCGACGGGGTGCAGGTCGGAACCGGCAGGAGGGTCACCCACATCGCAGACAGGGGGCCCCACACCGTGCTGGTGAGGATGGAGGGGCACGAGGACTGGTCCAGGTCCATCACCCTCGGCGCCGACGGATTCAGCCAGACCGTGTCTCCCGTCGAGATCGTCACCACGGGCAGGCTGCTGATCGGGCCGGAGCCATGGGCCGAGGTCACGATCGACGGGCAGTCCTACGGCCAGACTCCGCTGCCCCCCATCGAGCTCGAGCCCGGAACCTACTCCGTGAGCCTCACGAACCCCGATTACGAGGACCAGACCACTTCGGTGACGATCACGCTCGGCGAGGACACGATGATCAGGTACACGGCCGCCGAGAGGGTGCAGCAGCCCGACATCATCGAGGAACAGCCCGTGATACCGCCCTTCGCGATCCAGCAGTCCGCCCCGTCCATCCCGGCAATGGCCAGCGAGAGGGGCGACCTCCACGGTTACGTCACCCTCGATGTCAGGGTCGGCACCGACGGTTCGGTGACCGATGTCCAGGTCACCAACGATCCGCTTGGGCTCGGATGCGGACAGGCCGCCGCAGACGCCGTGAGGCAGTGGCGCTTCCAGCCCGCGACCCAGGGCGGCCAGCCCGTGGAGGTCACTACCACGGTCCAGATCCGCTTCGACATCGAATAGGACTGGCGGACAGGGCGTTGATCCAGGGTTTCGCGGGCTTCTGGGCACCGCCCGTCGACCTGTACGAGACGGACGACATGCTCGTCCTGCACGTCGAACTCCCGGGGATGATCCTCGGGGAGGTCGAACTCTTCGCGAATCCCCGTTCTGTGATCGTCAGGGGGACCAGGAGGCCCCCCGAAACCGGGCTGTCCGCCGAGAGGCTCGAGATCCGCACCGGGCGGTTCGAGCGCGACGTCCAGCTTCCCTGCAGGATAGACGTAGACGGTATGAGAGCTTCGATGAGGGACGGCGTCCTCTGCATCGAGATGCCCAAGGCCCCCGGCGGGTCCGTCGGCATCAGGGTCGACCAGGAGAATCCGGATGACTGAGGAGAACGGTTTCAAGCTCCCCGATACCATCCCCATCCTTCCGCTCCAGGACGGGGTGGCGTTCCCGTTCGCGCTGATACCCCTCACCGTGACCGACACGGCCCAGATCAGCCTCGTGGACGACGCTGTGGTGGGGAACAAGATAGTCGGGCTGGTGGCCGTCAGGAACCAGGACACCATCCCGGTGGAGCCGGATGATCTCTTCGGCGTGGGCACCGCGGCCGGGATCGTCAAGCTCTACAGGTTCCCCGGCGACGTGATCAGGCTGAGTCTGAAGGGCCTGGTCAGGTTCAGGATAGTCGAGTACGTCCAGACTAATCCCTACTTCGTCGCGAGGATCGAGAGGCTCGAAACGGAGCTCCCGGGCCGCGACGAGGAGATGGAGGCCTGGCGCAAGAACATCGAGATGCAGCTCAAGCAGATCGTGGAGCTCTCACCGGGCGTTCCCGACGAGGTTCAGCTCGTGGGCCTGCTCAGGGATCCCGAGAGGCTCGGCTTCGTGGCGGCCGGCGGGATAGAGGCGGGCGTCGCCGACAAGCAGAGGATCCTCGAAGAGGACGACATCCTCAACCGGCTGAGGCTCCTGTCGGACCTCATGGCGAAGGAAGTGAAGATCCTCAAGCTGAGGAACAGGATCCAGAGCCAGGTCCGCTCGGAGATGGAGAAGGATCAGAAGGAGTACTGGCTCAAGGAACAGATGAAGGCCATCCAGAAGGAACTCGGGTCGGGCGAGGGCGACAATCCCGAGGCTGCCGAACTCAGGGACAGGCTGGATTCCGTGAGGCTCCCGGAGGAGGTCAGGAAGGCCGCCGAGGAGGAGCTGGACCGCCTCGCCAGGATGCCCGCGGGCACTCCCGAGGTGGCGGTCTCGAGGACGTACATCGAGTGGATCCTCGCCCTGCCCTGGATGGAGGGCTCCGAGGACTCGCTGGACGTGTCGGAGGCCAGGCGGATCCTCGACGAGGATCACTACGACCTCAAGGACGTCAAGGAGAGGATCCTCGAGTTCCTGGCCGTGAAGAAACTGAATCCGTCCGCGCCCAGCCCCATCCTGTGCTTCGTGGGCCCGCCCGGCGTCGGCAAGACTTCGATGGGCAAGAGCATCGCAAGAGCCATGGGAAGGCGTTTCGTCAGGATCTCCCTCGGGGGGGTCCACGACGAGGCCGAGATAAGGGGCCACAGGCGGACCTACGTGGGTGCGATGCCCGGCAGGATAGTCCAGGGCCTGAGGGAGGCGGGGACCAACAATCCGGTCTTCATGCTGGACGAGGTCGACAAGATCGGCCGCGACTTCAGGGGGG
Organism: Candidatus Fermentibacter sp.; assembly: GCA_030373045.1. Lineage (NCBI taxonomy): Bacteria > Pseudomonadati > Candidatus Fermentibacterota > Candidatus Fermentibacteria > Candidatus Fermentibacterales > Candidatus Fermentibacteraceae > Candidatus Fermentibacter > Candidatus Fermentibacter sp. The sequence goes on along the minus strand of JAUCPW010000023.1, from coordinate 551 downwards.
ATCCCACCTCCGCCCTGCTCGAGGTCCTCGACCCCGAGCAGAACTTCAGCTTCAGGGACAACTATCTCAACGTGGCGTTCGACCTGCGCAGGGTCGAGTTCATCACCACCGCGAACCAGCTCGACACCATCCCTTCGCCCCTCCTCGACAGGATGGAGGTCCTGAGGCTCTCCGGCTACACCGGGGCCGAGAAGCTCGAGATAGCCAGGCGCTATCTCGTTCCCAAGCAGGTCAAGAACAACGGCCTGGTCGGCCGGAACGCCAGATTCCACCGGAGCGGGCTCAGGGCGATAGTCGACGGGTACACGCGCGAGGCCGGGGTGAGGGAGCTGGAGAGGCAGATCGGCAAGATCTGCAGAAGGGTGGCCGTGAGGGTCGCCTCGGGGGAGAACGTCGCGGCGAGCATCACCGGCAGCTCCGTGGCCGACTTCCTCGGACCGGTGAGGTTTTTCTCCGAGACCGCTGGCAGGGAGCCCAGGGTGGGGGTGGCCACGGGGCTCGCCTGGACCGAGGCTGTCTCTTATACACATCTCCGAGCCCACGAGACAGCG